>JAVYQJ010000008.1 GCA_038731975.1 Thermofilaceae archaeon
CACCCCAGCCCATCCGCTCGTCCCGCTGGGGGCAGTCGGTTGGCACCCCCATGAGGTTGGACTTGATCGACCACAGGACGATCCTGTGGATGTCGTTGACGAGCTCGCACGATGTCGCCAGCCCTCCTGCAGGCTCCACGTCGCTGTGCACCACTACCGCCTCTACATCGTCAAGCGAGGGGACACCGGGGTAGCCCGTCACTTCGACGTAGCGGAAGCCATGGTAGGTGAAGCGGGGCTCGTAGACCTCAACCCCCTCCCCCTTCAGCACGTAGACGTCCGTAGCCTTAGCGCCCCTCAGGTTCCTAGTGTCCAGGTTTCCCCTCTCATCGATGAGCTCCGCGTAACGCAGCTGGACCCTCACCCCTCTAGGCCCTCTCACCCTGATTCTCGCCCAGCCGGCCATGTTCTGGCCGAAGTCGAACACGTAGACGCCGGGCGCGGGGTTCAGTACCCTCCTCGCCTTGAGGTAGCCGACCCTCCTGATCGGGGGGATAGGCCCGCTGGGGACCAGCCTACCCGGGTGGTCGACGGTCTGAACGGGCCTCCAGCCCGAGTCGTCGAAGCCGGGCTGATCCCAGCCCTCCTGCTCCCTCGTCGCGTCGTAGACTTCTCCTCCGTAGACGTCGTCCTCCACGATTGGTCCGTCGGAGGCCCTCCAGGACTCGTCGGTCACCACCCGTATGCGGCGGCCATCAGCGAGCTCGATCTCGAGCTGGAGGATCGCCTTCAGCACCTCGTCGTAACCGTAGGCCTTGATGTACCTCCCCCTGCCGAGCATGATCCCGATCGCGTTCCCACCGGGCCGCAGCAGGTCGGTGACGTCGTACGTGGCGTAGAGGACCCGCTTGTTGTAGTCGGTCCAGAGTGGATCGAGTACCCTATCGCCAACCTTCCTCCCGTTGATCCGCAGCTCGTAGTAGCCAAGCCCAGTCACGTGGGCGAAAGCCTTCCTCACGGGAGCCGGCAGCTCGAATTCCCTCCTCAGCAGCTTACCACCAGTGATCCACTTGGCCCTCCAGTCGCCCGGTCGAAGGGCTGTAACGAAACTGGCCACGCGGCTCCACGGGCTCATGTTACCATCCTGGTCCCACCACATCACTCGCCAGTAGTACTCCCTGCTGCTCTCCAGCGGCGGCCCACCGTACACGGCGAAGTTCTCATCGCTGCTCACAACGCCGCTGTCCCAAACGTCTCCAACACCCCTCTCCGCCAGCTCCCGGCTGCTCGACACGATGACGCGGTAGGCCTTCTGCCTAGCCCCCCGCTTCGGGTGGTGGAGGAGCCAAGTGAACCGCAGCCTCGTATCGGGATCGACTCCGACGGGGTCTACGGCGTACTCGCACCTGAGATCGAACGGAGGTGGAACATCCATTCCCACCACCTACAAGCCAAGTTCACCGATCAACCTCTCGAGGAAGGCTCTCCCCCTCCTTAGAGAATCAACAACGTTGCGCCCCGTTTCATCCTCGAGCGCTAGCCAGCCGGTGAAGCCAGCGTTCCCGAGGGCGAGGAGGTAGTCGCGCCACGGCACAAGCCCCTCGCCCACTGTCGCGCTCCCCGTCTGGGGGTTGTGGTCCTTCGCGTGGGTGTGGACAATCCACGGGCCGAGGAGCTCGACACCCCTCACAACCTCCTCCGCACCGAAGCGCAGGAGGTTCGCTGGATCGTAGTTCACCCTGACAGCTGGGCTTCCCAGATCCTCGAGGAACCGCCTCAGGGCGTGGGCTGGCTCCATGCCGGTCTCGATGCAGAAGAAGGACCCTACATTCTCGGCGCACTTCGCGACCTCGAGCACGGCGTTCTTCACCAGCTTGTACGTTGGGTCGGTTCGGTCCTCGGGTATGACGCCCGGATGCGTCGTGACGATGGGGGCTCCCATCTCCGCAGCCATCTCGAGGACCCTGCAGGTCTTCTTCACGCGCTCCTCAAGGCCGTCGGGATCGTCGAAGCCGCCGAACCTCCGCTTGCTGCTCAGCTGCGCGCAGAAGCCGGTGATTTTCAGCCCGTAAGACTCGACGAGCTCGACCACTCTCTTCCTGCACTCCCTGCCGCAGCGGTCCGGGTCGAGAAGGCAGGGCCTCCGCTGCCACCAGCTGCTGGGCCAGGGGCCGTAATCGACGGCCCACAACTGGACACCCTCGACGCCAATCTCCCTAGCGGTGGCGAGCTGCTTCTCGAGAGAGCCCCAATCGGACGTGAGGCCCAGCGACCAGATCGTTACCCCGATCCTCAAGCGCGCCACTGATTGACGTCGAAAGGGGCGTAAAAATAGCTGCTCCCGCAGCCACACTGGGCTAGATCAGCTCCGATGGGATGTTGTCGGGCGAGTAGGCCACTTTCGGCCAGATGCCAGCCCTCCTCAGCTGTGCGACGACGTGCGGGTAGAGGAAGACGTACTCCTCCTCGAACTCCCGCACCAGGCTCTCGTCGATCTCCGCGAGCCTAGCCTTCAACCGCTCAACCGACTGGGGTTCGGAGAACGAGAGCATCGCGGCGGGGTGGGCTGAGACGCCGTAGTCGAGGAGGTGCTCCAGCGCCTTGAGCTGCAGCTCGAAGGCCTCCGGCTTGGCCCCCGTGAGCCGGTGGAACTCCTCAGCGCTCGCCCCCTTGATGGAAACCCTCACGTGCACGTTCGAGAAACGCGAGAGGTCCCTCGCGTAGCTCGAGTCGTGCCCGATCAGGATCCCGTTCGTCTCCAGGATGAAGAGGAGGCGCGAACCCTCGAGCAGCCCTAGGACCTCCAGCAGGTGCTCTCTGCAGAGCGTCGGCTCGTTCCCGCTGATGCGCACCTGGCTGTACCCCCTCCGCTCCGCGATGCCCCTCAACCTACCCGCTACCTCCTCCGGAGTGCACCAAAAGCCAGCGCCGCGCGGGTTGTCCCGCACCTGCCAACCCCAGCAGAAGACGCAGCGCAGGTTGCAGCCCACGCAGTCCGCCGTCGCGATACCCCCGTACCACCTACCGCCGCGGAACCTGTAGTACTTGCGCATGTTTCCCTTGCAGACTACACCCTTCAACCCCTCGGCCAGCTTCACGGGATCGTAGCCAGGCCCCTCCAAGGTTCTCTCACTTCAACCGTGGGGGTGCTTAACAACTTCTCGCTAAGCACTGGGACAAAGTATATTGGTCTTTAGACAGTATTATTGATCAATGGATTGGGATGTGTTGCTCCAGGAAACGCCTTGTTAAGGTAGCGCGGGCTTCGGACATCGCGAAGCTCATCGCTCCCCCTACTCCAGCTGACGAAGTAATGCTGAAGTTCGGGAAGATATTTGAAGAGGAGTACTCGTTCGCGAACTACATTTACCGCAACGCCTATAACCTGAAAAGAGTTCCCCACCTCTTCATCAGAAAGGTCGCGGCGCGGCTGAGGGAGGAGGGAATCTACTCCCGCGAGCTAGTAGTGAAGGCGTACAAGGCCTACTCAGCTTTAATTGCGGCGGGCGTTGTGGGGCTGAAGCCGAAAACGAGGTTCAGAGCCTACAGTTCCATCCGCATTGCGGCTCAACCGGACCTACGATCTTTCGGAGGGGGGACCCTTTATGAGTTTAAGCTCTGCCCGATCGATGCCTACGCTCGAGTTCAGTCCAGCATCTTCGCCTACGTCTGGGAAAGCCCCATAAAGCTGGTCGGATTGGTCGAGGAGGCGGGTCGCTACAGGGTCGAGATGGAGACAATCCCACCCCCTCGAAGCTTGAAGGACTTGGGCATCACGCCGGAGCTCGTCGCGATGGTTGCGCAAGAGCAGCTCTGGTGCACGAAGTGGAACGAGCCGGTATACTACGAGCGCTGCTGCGAGTGCGAATCGGAGTGGATCTTCGAAGAGGACTGGGAAGAAGAGTGGGAAGAGGAAGAGGATTGGGAGGAGTGGGAAGAAGAGGACTGGGAGGAAGAGTAAGCTTCGGGTATCAGCACTGCTTAGCTCGGAGTGCTGACTGCAGCTTCGAGAGTCGCCCTTCTCTCCGCCCCCCTTCCCGAAGCCGGCAATAGGCGCTGAACCAGCAGCTCTCGCACAGCCCCTTGGAGCAGTACTGGGTGTCGTGGACATAGAAGGCTGTCTGCACCCAGCCGGCTACCTCGCCGTAAAGATTGAAGAGCCTGGCCCGCAGGCACAGCGGTGAGCGGGGGCAGCTCTCACAGCTGTACACAGTGCACAGCTCCTTTCTCGGTGGGTAACCCTCGATTCCCAGCCTAGCTGACATTCTGATCGCGTGCCTGTCGATTGGGGCAGCGCTCGAGTCGATGCCGGCGAAGAGCAGGTAGGCGTCGGCGAGCTTGGGGCCCACGTTGGCGATCCTGAGGAGGGCTCTGCGCAGCTCCCACGGGTCTTTCAAGTCGGCGACCTCCGCGTAGCCGCGCAGGGCGCTTCCCAGCTGGCGAAGCTGGAAGCTCTTACCGATGCTGGCGTAGTCCAGCTCCATCAGCTCGTCCAGAGACTCGGCCCTCGCGAAGATCTCCCTGCACCATCTCAGCACGTTCGTTTCCCAGCTCGTGGCCCTGCTCAGGAAAACCGCGACGAAGATCAGGTGGCGGTCGTAGGGGTCGACTGAGAGCCCCAGGTCCCTGTGGGCAGCAGCCAGCAGGGGGGCCCGCTCCTCCACGGCGAGCCTATCGAGCCAGAGCCCGCTCCAGTGCAGCAGCTCCTCCGCGCTGCAGCCCTCGCCCACCACCCACTCACCCTCCTGGTAGACGATGGCCCCCCGGCTCTGCCCCGCCAGCTTGACGTAGGCTGAGCCGCGCCTCTCGAAGAGGGCTCGAACGAAAGAGGGTTTCAGGGTGAGGTCCAGGCTGTAGCCCTTCCAGGCCCTCAACCGGGGCATCAGGGGCCGAGGTACCTCTCGATGCCCAGCCTCTTCAGCCAAGCGCCGACCAGCTCCTCGGCGCGATCCACGTCCCCCTCGTAGACGACCAGCGGGTCGAGCACGGTGGACCTGGGGCAGAGCTGCTTGACGGCTGTGAGCATCCGCTGCAACCCGCCGCCGCCGTGGCTGAAGAAGGGCGCAACCACTTTGCCGGAGAAGTCGTACATGCTCAGGAAGCTGGCGACGGGCGGCGCGATCGTCCCCCACCAGTTGGGCGACCCGACGAAGACGACCTTGAAGGGTTCGATCGTCTCCAGCCTGGACTTGAGCTGGGGCTTGTAGCCGCGCCGTATCTCCTCCCTAGCCTGCCTAACCGTCTCGTCGTAGTCCGCGGGGTACGGCGTGGCCGGAACGATCTCAAATAGGGTTCCGCCAGTGAGCCTGTAAATCGCCTCTGCGAGCCTGCGCGTGTTACCGGACCACGAGTAGTACGCGATTAAGACGCTTCCCGCCATGCAGGCTATGCATGAGCCGCGTATATATGGCTTGCCCGATCAGTCCGCTGAAGTTCGGCCACGGCTAGCCACGGCCTCTCTCATCACCGGACCTCCTCCATGGGTGAGCGAATTTATACCCTTGGCGCGGAGCGAAAGCGATGAAGGCCTACGTTTCGGTCGACATGGAGGGCATGCCCTTTATCGTATCCAGGGACCACTTGTCGCCGGGTAGGCCCCTCTTCGACGAGGCTAGGAGGATTGCAACGTCGGTCGTCTCAACCCTCGCCGAGGCGCTCTACGACTTGGGGTTCGGGGAGGTGATGGTCGCGGACAGCCACGGCGAAATGGTGAACCTGGACGTTGAGAAGCTGCCCGAGTACGTGGAGGTGATCAGGGGCTTCCCACGACCAGCGAGCATGGTGGCCTGCGTCGAGGAAGCAGATGTTGCGGTTTTCGTGGGCTACCACGCGAAGTTCGGGACGGAGAGGGCAGCGTTCGACCACACTTACAGTGGCCGGGTCTACAGGTCGATCCTCGTAAACGGCGTTGAAGCCAGCGAGTTCCTCCTCAACGCGTACGTCGCCGGCTTCTACGGGAAGCCCGTCGTGCTCGTGGCGGGGGACGAGAGGCTGCTGGAGGAGGACGTGGCGAAGCTAGCGCCTTGGGCCGTCCGCGTCCCGCTGAAGAGGAGCTTGGGGAGGTTCTCGGCGAGGAGCTTCAGCCTCGAGCGAGTTAAGCGTAGGCTGCGGGAGGGCGCGGTGGAAGCTGTGAGGAGGTTCAAATCGGGAGAGGCGAAGCCCCTGCGCGCGGCGGAGCCGGTGGAGCTGAAGGCCACCTTCAACTCGACGGCGTACGCCGAGGTAGCCTGCCTCGTGCCCGGGGCGAGGCGGTCAAGCCCCCTCACCGTCGAGTACACGGCGAGGAACATCCTGGAAGCCTACAAGCTCATCGAGCTGTGGGCGCTAGCGGCGTCAGCGCTCGAGCGCTGAAACATCGGCGAAACCGCCTTGAGCGGCGAAACACCGCTCGGGGTTTAGACGCCGGCCCGCGAGAGGGCTTCGAGCAGCGCGGTGAACCTGCGGTAGAGCGCATCGTACTCTGCCCTTCGCGAGGGCTCGTAGCTCCTCAAGCCGAAGGCAGTCCTCCTCAACCCCTCCTCCATGCTGCTGTAGACGCCGGCGCCCTTGAAGGCCGCTATCGCCGCGCCCAGCACTGTGGCTTCGCTCTGCCGCGGCACGGTGACGGGTTTGCCCAGCACGTCGGCTCTGATCTGGTTCCACAGCTCGTTCTTCGAGCCGCCCCCCACGACCCTGACCCCCTTCGCCCTGAAGCCGTAAGCGCGCTCCAGCGACTCGAGCGCCAAGCGGAGCTGCAGCGAGAGGCCCTCGAGAGCCGCGCGGTACAGCTGCCCCCGGCTACTCCCCAGCCTCAGGCCGACGATGGCTCCCGCCACCCCGTACTTCGCCAGGGGGCCCGAGTCGGGGACGAAGCTGGGGATAAACAGGAGACCCCCGGACCCCGGCGCCACGCAGGACGCCTCCTCCACCATCCTCGCGTACTCCCCCGGCCCGAGCTCCGGGTAGGCTAGGCGCTTCAGCCACTCGAGCACCGCGGAAGCGATCATGAGGAGCTGCGGGTTCCACTTGCCCCTCTCGACGTCCGCTTCGATCAGGACGCCCAGCTCGAGCGCCTCATCGTTCGGGTCGAAGCGGTCCATGCGAAGAGCCAGGATCTCCCACGTCCCGCTCGAGAGCACAGCTTCGTCAGCGCTCGCGCCGGCCGCGAAGATCGCGAACTGCGTGTCATGCCCGGCCGCGACCACGGGGACCCCCTCGGGTATGCCAGCGGCCTTCGAGGCCTCGCCGGTCACGTGGCCGATGACCTCCCCCGGCTCAACCCACTCGGGGAAGAAGCCGGGGTCGAGCCCGACGAGCGAGAGCATCTCGCTGCTCCAATCCCTCTTGGCCAGGTCCATCGCCATGGCCGTCGAGGCGCTGGTCGGATCTACGTGGAACTCGCCGCAGAGCCTGTGGGCGATGAGGCCCGGCATCATCAGCCAGGTGTGAGCGCGCTCGAAGGCTTCCGGCTCGTTCCGCCTGATCCAGAGCCACTTGAACAGCGTGTTGAAGTGGATCACCTGGTAGCCCGTCACCCTGAAGATCTCCCTCGGGCTCACCAGCTCGAGCAGAAGCGGCACCACCTCCCGCGTCCTGTTGCACTGCCACGAGATCGCAGGGTAGGCGAGGCTCCCATCCCTCTCTACGAGCGCCCCGTCCGCCCCCCACGTCGTCACGGACACCGCAGCTATGCGCACACCTTCGAGCTGCTCGACGACCCTGCGTGAAAGCTTGCACAGCTTCAACCAGATCGCGTCAACGTCCCAGATGAGCCAGTCCGCGCGCCCCGGCTGGGGGACGGGCCCGTTCGGCTCGCTCGCCTGAGCAACGATCTCCCCGCTCTCGCTGACCGCTGCCACCCTGAGGTTCGTTGAGCCGCAGTCGAAGACGAGGGCTACGCTCACGCCCTCAGCTTTCACCCTCAGGTAAAAGTCGCTTTCGCGGGGGTACCCCCAATCGCGTGGCCAGCTCCTCGAGCTTCCGGATCTGCTCGCGCCGGAAGCCAATGAAGATCCCGCCCTCCTTCCCCCCGACGTACACCACGTCCCGAACAGGTCCCAGGGCTTGGGCGAGCTCGGGGCACTCGACGGCGATCTCCCTCACGGGGCCGAAGCCGAACTCCAGCGGCTCCCGGAACCTCACGCGGAGAGCGCCAGCTTGAGTGTAGGCGGTCGCGTACATCGAAGCGCGAGGCGGGATAGCCTCGTTCAGAACGTCGCTTTCCACATCGAGGTGCGTGACCCTGGCGAGCGAGTACCCCTTGACGTGCAGGTAGACGTCGCAGTCCACCCTCCTCGAACCCAAGTACACTTTGGCCTTGAGAGCGATCTTACCCTCGCCGGGCCCCGTCATCGCGGCAGTAGACCTATGGACGCTATATATGCGAGCGGCCCCCTCCACAGCATCTTAGCGGCCGCCTAGCGCTTCGGCGGGCGTTGCTCGGATCTCACCAGCCGGGCTTGGACTCGGTTCACGCCAACTATCATGATCAGCTTCGCCAGCGCCCTCTCGCTGAGCTCCCCCTCGAGCACGCCTCTCCCCCCGCTGCGCCTCCAGACGAACCTGGTGAGCCCGCTCCTGCTCCTCCACTCGAGCTCCTCGAGCCTATCGACGGCGACCAGCGCCACAAGCTCGCGACGGGTCTCGTAGGTGTCGATGATCCGGTAGCTTCCCTTGATCCGAGCCCTATCGAGGGGTATGGTCCAGAAGATCCCAGCCGGCTTCTGGTGGAGGAGGGAGAGCACGTACTCCTTCAACTCGTACTCGCTGAGGGGGGCCTTAACTCGGAAGATCAACGCCTCCCGCCGCCCGCTCTCTCCGCTCACGCTCTCTCCACCTTAAACCTCTTCTCGATTAAAGCGTTTTCTCGCGCGCTCAGACGGGCCTAAGGGGGCCGATGCGGATGCGAAGCGCTTGACAAAGGGTTAAGAACTGGCTGACGCTTTTATCGACTGTGAGAGAGGAGGCTAAAGCCTGGTACGATGGTTCGCTCGTGGATCTGGAAGAAGCGAAATCCGCTTTTAGGGAGGGGAGGTACAACTGGGCGGTTTTCGCAGCCCACCAGGCAGTCGAGAAGGCGCTGAAGTCGGCCATCATGGTTCTCAGGAGGGAGCCGCCGCCCAAAACCCACGATTTGTCGCGCCTGCTATCGGCGCTCGGAGTGGAGCTGCCGGAGGACCTCAGGGTGGGGGTGCTGGAGCTGTCACCCTACTACACTGTGGCTAGGTACCCCAACGCCGGGCTGGAGAGGCCGTGGGAGAGCATCGATAGAGCGCTAGCCAGCAGGCTGTTGAGGATAGCCGAGGAGGTGGTGGAGTACGTCGGCAGGGCAGCGGGGCTCAGGTAGCACCGGCATTCCTCCCGAGCTCGAGGAGATCCTGAAGAGCTTCGTGGAAAGGGTGGTGGAGCAGCTGGGCTCAGCTCAAGTGTACCTGTTTGGGAGCTACGCGCGGGGCGATTGGCTCAGGGACAGCGATGTGGACCTCATCGTGGTTTCCCCAGCCTTCCGGGGGCTGAACTTGGGCGAGAGGTACCTTCTCGTGAGGAGGCTGCTGCCCGACACGATCTCGGTGGAGCTCCTGCTCTACACTCCTGAGGAGTTCGAGAGGCTCAGGGGGAGGAGCGTGATCCTAAGGGATGCGGAGAAGTACTGGGTGAGGTTGCTTTAGCTGACCGCGCCACATACAGGACCGTTTCTCCTAGACCGCTGGAGCCCCGAACCCCTTAGCGGCGTTACACATTTTACGATGCTTCCCGCAGAGTTGCGCGTGCCCCGGCGCTACCTGCCTCCGGGAGCGGAGTCTGTCGGCATCTACCGCGACGGTTGGATCGACTTCAACAAGAACGGTGTGATGGACCCCTACGAGGACCCCACCAGGCCGGTAGAGGAGCGCGTCGAGGACCTGTTGAGCAGGATGACTCTCGAGGAGAAGCTGGAGCAGCTGAGGTCGGGCTTCGAGTTCGGCCCCTACGGCAATCTCTCCATCATCCTGAGGGGCCTGCCGCCGAGGGAGGGGGCTCAGCTCGCCAACGAGGTTCAGCGCAAGCTGATCGAGGGGACGAGGCTGGGGATCCCCGCCATCATCCACGACGAGTGCTTGCACGGCTGCATGGCGATGCACTCCACCCAGTTCCCCCAGGCGATCGCGCTGGCCGCTACGTGGGACCCCGAGCTCGTCTACAGGGTTGCGAAGGCGATCGCGAGGGAGGCGAGAGCTAGGGGGATCCGCCAGTGCCTCGCCCCCGTGGTCAACCTAGCCCGCGACGTGAGAGCCGGTAGGACGGAGGAGACGTACGGCGAAGACCCATACCTCGCCTCCGTCATGGGGGCTGCCTACTGCAGGGCCCTGCGAGAGGAGGGCGTTATCGCGACGCCGAAGCACTTCGTCGCGAACTTCGAGGCTGACGGCGGAAGGGACAGCCACGAAGCCCACTTCTCCGAGAGGATCCTGCGGGAGGTGTTCCTACCCCCGTTCAGAGCCTGCGTAAAGGCGGGAGCCCTGTCCGTGATGGCGGCCTACAACTCCCTCGACGGTGTCCCCTGCTCCTGCAACAGGTGGCTGCTGACCGACGTTCTACGGAAGGAGTGGGGGTTCGAGGGCTTCGTCGTCTCCGACTACGGCTCAGTCACTGGGATAATCACGCACCACCGCGTCACGGATTCGAGGGAGCTCGCCGCGAAGCTGGCGCTGGAGGCGGGCCTCGAGGTTGAGCTACCCCGAGTGGACGTTTACGGCGACGCTCTGGAGAAGGCTGTGAAGGAGGGTCTCATCCCGATGGAGGTTGTGGATGAAGCGGTACGGAGGGTTTTGAGGGCGAAGTTTTTGATCGGCCTGTTTGACGAGCCCTTCGTCGATCCCGAGGAGGCGGAGAGGGTTGTCGGCTGCGAGGAGCATAGGCGGCTCGCCCTCGAGGCCGCGAGGAAGGCTATCGTCCTCCTCAAGAACGAGGGTGTGCTGCCGATCGATAAAGGCAGGATCAGGAAGCTCCTCATCGTGGGAGGAGCCGCCAAAAACCTGAAGCTGGGCGGCTACAGCGGAACGCCTAAAGCCGTAACGACGCCGCTCCAAGCCATAGCCGAGAAGCTAGAAGGGTCCGCGGCGCGGCTCGAGTACATCGAAGCGATACCCATCGATGTGGGCTTCATCGCGCGCTTCGTAGCACCACCGAAAGGGATGCAGGGCTGGGGGGTGAGGATTCAGATCTTCAACAACCCCAACTTCGAAGGGGTACCGGTTGCCGACTACGTGGGCATGTACTGGGGCGGCTTCAGGTTCGAGTGGGGCTACCGCAGGCCGCACGGCGGCGTTGAAACCGATACCTACTCCGTGCGCTTCACGGGCCGACTGCTGCCTCCAAAGCCTGGAAAGTATGCGCTCTGCCTGGGTGTTTCTGGCGGTAGGGCTAGGCTAATCCTAGACTCGAAAGTATTAGCTGAGGTGGACGCGACGGGGGTCAGCACGTACAAGACTGTTGAAGTCGATTTAAGCGGAGAGCACGACTTCTCCATCGAGTTCTCAAGAACCAGCGGCTACGCAGCTGTAAGGCTCGGCTGGGACCTCGTCAACTCCGAAGAAATCAGTAAAGCCTTGGAAGCGGCGAAGGACGCCGACGCTGTCGTTACCTTCGTAGACATCGTGGAGGGCGAGGAGAGGGATAGAGCAATCCTCAGGCTCACGAGATCTTGGGAGCAGCTGCTCGAACGCTTGTTAGAAGTGAATCCTAGGGTTGTGGTGGTTCTTGTAGCAGGCAGCGCGGTGGTTGGCGAGTGGTTGTACAAGGTTCCTGCTGTCGTCTTAGCTTGGTACCCAGGGCAGGAAGGGGGGCGCGCTATCGCAGACGTGCTCTTCGGTGACTACAACCCCGGTGGTAGGCTGCCTTTCACCTGGCCCCACAATGAGGGCCAGCTACCCCTCTACTACAACCCGAAGCCGTCGGGCAGGGTCTACGACTACGTCGACACGACCGGTGCACCGCTGTTCCCCTTCGGACACGGCCTCAGCTACACCAAGTTCGAGTACAGCAGCCTGAGCATACGCGTGAGCGAGGACGAGAAGCGGGTTGAGATCTCGGTTAAAGTCAAGAACGTTGGCGACAGGGAGGGGGACGAAGTCGTCCAGCTGTACGTGAGGGACCCTGTTTCGAGCGTTGCGAGCCCCCTCAAGCTGCTGAGGGGGTTCAAGCGGGTAACGCTGAAGCCGGGTGAAGAGGCGGAGGTCCGGTTCACGCTCACGCCCGACGACCTAGCGATTTACGACGAGGGGATGCGGAGGGTTGTTGAGCCGGGAGAGTTCGTGGTGATGGTCGGGTCCTCGTCGGAGGACATCAGGCTGACAGGGTCGTTCAAAATCGCGGGGAAGCATGAGGCGAAGTTCGTGCTCGAGAGCTTTGAAGTGAAGCGCTGTGACGGCGCGCTCGCCGTTAGAGCGCGCGTAGCTAACGCGGGCGACGTGACTGACGTGGCTAGGATCGCTGTGCGCGTCGACGGAAGGTGCGCTTGCGTCTACCCAGTGGAGCTGGCACCCGGCGAGCGACGCGATGCCACCATCCTCCTGGAGGGGGTTGAGGGGAAGAGCGTCGAAGCAGTGATCGACGGGAGCGCCTGCTCTACTTGAGGCTCTCGATCAGCTTGACGAGGGCTCCAACCGCGATATTGAAAACCTTTTCCCCCTTTTCTCTCGTCGCGGTTCTAGCAACTCCGAAGACGCCGCTGCCCGTTCGATCGTGCGTGTACTCGGGGAAGTAGGCGACGCCGTCTGTCGGCAGCTTCTTCGGTTCCTCATCGACGGCCGCCTCCATCTTCACGGCTTCCCCGTGCAGGTACAGGTTCAACGACGTTTCCACTGCCGCGGCGTGCCCCAACTCCTCGCTCGGGAAGTACTTCTCCAGCTCGGGCAGCGTCCACCACTGGTACACAACAACGAGAACGCCTTTCTCCCTCAGCTCCCTAGCCAGGGACAAGAGGGCGTGCAGGTTGCCGCCGTGACCGTTCACCACAACGACCTTCCTGACGCCGTGGCTCGCGAGCGAGGCGATCACGTCGCGCACGTACTCCTTGAAAACCTCCTCCCTAACCCAAACAGTCCCGGGGAAACGGGAGTGGTGCACGCTCACTCCAAAGGGGATCGGGGGTAGGACGAGTGTGCTAGTCCTCTTGCCAGCTTCAAGCGCCAAAGCGTAGGCGATCAGATGGTCGGTCCCGAGAGGGTTCTGGGGGCCGTGCTGCTCCGTCGAACCGACGGGGAGGATCGCTACGTCGCTACGCGAGAAATAGGATTCAGCCTCCCTCCACGTTAGGTTCGAGAGGCGGATCTCGCTCACGGTGCGGGGATGCGGGGCCGGATTATTTAAGATGTTAGCTTATCGATGAAGTCCTTCAGCTTCCTCAGCTTCTCGGCGGCCGTATCGAGGTACGCGGCGCCCTCCTCGGTGATCCTGTAGATCCTCCGAGCGGGGCCCGGCCCCGTTGTGTCCCAAGTGGCCACAACGAGGCCGAAGGCTTCGAGCTTCTTCAAAGCCCCGTAGACGGCGGGCCCCGAAACCTCGAGGCCGTACCGCTCCTTCAAGAGCCGCTGTATCTCGCTGCCGTGCAGGGGTTGCTCCTTCAAGATCTTGAGTATGGCCAGGTGCAGCAGACCCCTGACGTGGAGCCCCGGCGGCGGCCAGAAGCCCGGCGGCCCGAAGCCCGGGGGTATGAAGGGCGGGGGTCCGCAGAAGTGCTTATGCCCACATTCGTGCTTGTGCTCCCACTCGTGCTCGTGCATCAAGTTTCTAAGCTAACTTAGTTATTTAAGCATTGTGGTAAACGAGAGCGAAATAAGGCTAACGGCGGGGGGCACGCGTGCTCGCAGCCTCCTACCACGACTTCGGCGTTAAAGCTGTCGAAGCCGCGCGCCGAAAGCTGCTCGAGGGAGGATCGGCCCTCGACGCCGTGGAAGAGGGCGTCAAAATGGTAGAGCTGGACCCGGCGAATCGCACCGTAGGGCTCGGCGGCTACCCCAACTGGGCGGGGGATGTGGAGCTGGACGCCGGTATCATGGACGGGGACTCCCTGAGGGCTTGCGGTGTCGCAGCGGTGAAGCGGGTTCGCAACCCGATCAGCCTGGCGAGGAGGTGCCTTGACCTTCTACCGCACGCCCTCATCGTCGGCGAGTCCGCGACGAGGCTCGCAGAGGCATTGAAGCTCGAAACCGCCCCCGGCTCGAGAGCGGCCCCCGAGCTGCTGGCTGAGAGGGAGAAGCTGGAGGAGAGGGTTGCGCGGGGCGCCGGGGATCTCGCAGCCTACTACTCGAAGCTGTTCAAGGCCGCCGCCCAAGTCTACCACGACACGATAGGCGTCATCGCCGTGGACGCCAAGGGGAGCGTAGCGGCCGGCACTTCAACGAGCGGGATAGCCTTCAAGTTCCCTGGCCGGGTGGCGGACTCAGCCGTCGTTGGCGCGGGCTTCTACGCCGACAGCCGTTGGGGGGCTGCGGTACTGACCGGAGTAGGTGAAGTTGCCTTGCGCACCAGCGCGGCCTTCCGGGCCGTTTTCCTCCTATCCAAGGGCTACACGCCACAGGAGGCGGCCGAGGCAGTCATCGAGGCTGCCGCGGAGGTCGCGCGGCTCGACGGGGAGGCCTACAGGCTGGGAGTAGTCGTAGCATCAAAGAGGGAGATCGGCGCTGCAGCGTTGAACTGGCGCGGTTTCAAGTACGTCTACTGGCTCGGAGGCGAAGTCGAGGTCAGGGAAGCCCGATGGTGGAACGTCTAAGCTCAGAGAGTGCGGAGTACCCACCTCTATTCCCCGCGATTTGCTGCCCAGCTAGTCGATGAGCTCGATCCCCTGCGCTGGGGGCGGCGGTGGGGGAGGCGGTGGCGGAGGGGGTAGAGGCGTTCTCCTCCCGATCCTCACTTTCGTCGCGAGCAGCACCGCTAGCGCCAGGGCAATGGTCACGGCAACGGCTAGAGCCAGCTTCAAGCTCGTTACCTCGGAGAGGAGGCGCTCGTTCTCCTGCTTTATCCTGCCGACCTCAGCTAAGAGTGCGTTGTAGCTGCTTTCGATGTTGACGAGCCTCGACGAGAGACCCCCCTTCTCCTCCCTGACGGCGAGGAGCTCGTTCCTCAAGGCCGCGTTCTCGGCGGTTAGCTGAGCGACTCTGGCGCTCAAGCTGGCGTTCGCGGCTTGCAGCGCTCCGAGCTGCAGCTTCAAAGCGTTGTTCTCCGCGCTCAGCTTCTTCACCTGCTCGCTCAGAACAGCGCAGACCCCCGACGCGTTGGCGAGCTTCAACTCCAACTCGCGGACCTGCTGAGCGAGCTTATCGGCCAGCTGGGCCTTCTGCTGGGCTTCAGCCAGCGCGGCTGTCAGCTCGCTGTACGTCATGCGGGTCACGATCGAGATGGAGGCCTTGTGCTCGAAGAACCGGGGGGTGCCGTCGACCGTGTAGTTGACGATTATGAGCATCTCGAGGAAGGGGTCCACCGGCGGCCTCGGTGCGGGTATTGAAGCTTGGAACTCGATTGCTTGCTGGACCTGGTGGCCGGGCGGCATGTACTTGTCTTTGATGAGCAGAGCGTCGTAGAGCGTGGCAGCGCCCCCTTCGTGGACAAGGGTGATCCTCACCCTAAGCTCCCGCACCGTCAGGTTGGCAGTTGAAGTGACGTCGAAAACCATCCTGACTCTGCTGCTATACTTGACCTCGAGCGGGTAGCTCGCGATGATCTTCAGCTCCCTATTAACGTTCAAGGTGAGGGGGGTGAGCGTCTGAGCAGCAGCGAGCGCGGCTACGAGGGCGATGAGGGGTACAGTGATCAGGCTGCTCCGCATAGCGGGTAGAAGGTGCCTAAGGGCTAAAATGCTTTGCCTTGTTCACTCGCCTAAACTACTACAGGCTCGCGACAAAGCTGAGGCGAGCGCTTCGAGGAAGAGGAAGCCCTCTCTCACCGAGGGCTCGATGTACGACCCTTCGAAGAAGTCGTTCCACGTGTCGATGCGAACCTCACCGCATTCAGCCGCGACCTGCAGGGCAGCCTCGAGCATCGAGGCGAAGCGCGTAGGGTCGCGCGGGATGGGCCACGGCTGACCGAAGCCCGCATCGTGAGTCCTGTCGAAGCCCGGGCTAACGGTGGGGATCAGACACTTCCCCCGAGCCTTCGAGAAGCTCCACCAGGAGTGGAGGTGCTCCCTGTAGAGGCTCTGGTACTCCGCCAGCTCGCTTGGCGAGAGAGCGCGCTGTCCCTGCACGGAGTAGAAGCCGATCCACGACGTGTAGGCGTCCACGTACGCGTCCGCCCCGTCTCCGCGGAGGAGCAGGTTGTCGATGTACCAACGACCCCCCGGCGTCCCGGGAACGAGCTTCTCACCCCGCTGGATTCTCGGAAGAGCATCCGCGATGAGGTAGGGCTCCACGCCCAGCTCCCCCTTGACAAGCTCCCTGAGCGCCCTGTAGGCGTCCCGCCTGTTGTAGAAGGCGGCCTCGTTCCAAACCAGGAGCGCGGGGCGACCTTCAACCCTGTAGTAGTTAGGGTGCTTCATCAGCGGTAGGGCTCTTCGCACGAGGTCGAGAAGGATCCTTGCGTTCAGCTGGTCGCCGAGGTCGATGGAGGGGTAGCCGCTCCCCCAGCGCATGTTCACCTGCGGGCCAATCATGATTCCCACGACCATCCCCTTCTCCAGCAGCCCCCTCGTGACCTGGAAGATTCTCTCGCCGGCTTCAGTGCTGGCGTACATCGTCCAGTCGACCCAGAACACGTGCACGCCGTACCCCCTGGCCAAGTCGATGTGGCGCCACTGCGCGTAATCGTCGGATGCATCGTAGAGGCCGAGCAGCGGCTGATCACCGCGCCAGTCTGATCCCAAGACCTCCCCCATCCTCCAAGGCATGTAAGCGGCGCTAACCACGACTCCCCTCTCCCACAGCCTTGAGGCTAGATCCTCAAACTCCCTCACGTAAGGGACAGTGATCGTAGCCCTCCCCTCGCCTGCTTCCACCGTCACGCTGTAACCCCTACCTCCCGCCACCTCCACGATTGCTGTACAACGGCCACCGCACTCCAGCTCAACCACCCTCTCCCCCTCGCTGGGCGGCTTAGGGTAGCCCGACGGAGGATCGAGGGGCCGGACTGCGATCCTGACCCTCCCACTGGCGTTCAATTCGACGGTGAGGCTTCTAACCCCCGCTACCGCCTTAACGTCTAGAGGCGCCGGCCGCTCGCTCTCACTGGGGGATCGGAGCAGAACGAGCAGCGTTAATGCCAGCGCGAGTAGCGCTGATGCCAGCAGAGCGTAGCGGTACTGCATCGTCTGGCACCCGAAGCCGCACTAGCGGGAAACCTGCTTATTTCAAGGTTGCTGAACGAGCGGCATCAGCGACCAGAAACACGATCACAGTTCACGCGGGGAGTTCACTCATCATCTGCGCGCGGTCAAGCAGCTTACCCTCTCAATCACCTTTCAGTCTGCCATCGGCCGATCATCCCGCAACTCTCCATCCACCCGCGGCTTAAAAGCGAATCGGCGCGATCGCGGAGCCCACCGCTTTGCAGAAGGAATTTCTACGAGTTTTCGGCGACTCCACCCATGAGCAAGAAGGCGCTCATCGCGGCTCTGGGCGTTGTAGCGCTGCTCCTCATTGTTCTGCTCCGCGTCGCGCCCCGAGGCGTAGAGCGTCGGGCTCCTCCGCAGGAGCGCTTGGAGCTGCCGGGACTGCTCGTCGAGGGTAGGGAGCTGGCCAGGAGGGTGGCGGAGGAGGGCGTGGTCCTCCTCAAGAACGATGGGGTCCTGCCGTTGAACCCTAAAGCGAGGATCGCGGTCTTCGGGACTGGGCAGAACGTCACGTGGTGGTACCACGCGGGAGGGTCGTCCTTTGTCCCGCTGGATTCGCGGAGGGTGGTGACCCTTCTCGAAGCTCTCCTCGAGTACGGCCTAGCGGTGGACGAGGAGGTTTCAAGGGCTTACAGCGCTACCAGTCTGCCGGCTAGGACGAACGAGATGCCCTTCACGGAGGATGATGTGAGGAGGTTCGCCGAGAGGAACGATGTGGCCCTAATCGTGCTGAGCCGCTACACCAGCGAGGACTTCGACCTGCCCAGGAGGGGTGGGTGGTTCAGCGCCGGGTGGTGGTTCCAGTACTACACTGAGCAGCTGTCGGGCTCTTACTACTTCAGGGGCTACGAGCTGGAGGATGACGAGCTGCAGCTCATAAAGACCGTCGCAAGGTACTTCGAGAGGGTGGTTCTGATCCTCAACACGCCCCACGCTCTCGGCATAGCGCCGGTCGTGGACGACGTCGATGCGATCCTCTGGGTTGGCTACCCGGGCGAAATGGGTGGTTACGCGGTGGCGAACGTGCTTCTGGGCAGGGTCTCGCCATCGGGTAAGCTGCCCTTCACCTGGGCGAGGAGCTGGGAGGACTACCCCTCGTCCAGGTGCTGGGGGTCGGTGGACGTGGTCTACTGCGAGGGCATCTACGTCGGGTACCGGTACTTCGACACCTTCAACGTCGACCCGCTCTTCCCCTTCGGGTTCGGCCTCTCCTACACGAGCTTCAGGATAGACGTGGAGCGAGTCGAGCTCCGTGGAACAAGGGTCGCTTTAACCGTCAAGGTCGCCAACGTTGGGGGGTACGACGGGAAGGAGGTCGTCCAGGTCTACGTTACTCCACCTGCTGGCAGGCTCGAGAAGGAGCACCAGAGGCTGGTGGCTTTCGCAAAGACCGACTTGCTCAAGCCCGGCGAGTCCCAGACACTCAGGATCTCCTTCGATATGACGAGCGCGGCTTCCTTCGACGAGGAGGAGGGGGCTTGGATCCTCGAGGAGGGGGTGTACCTGGTCAGGGTCGGGAACTCGTCGAGGAGCACCCAGGTCGTCGCGAAGGTCGTCCTGCCCAGGAGGGTCGTCGTTGAGAGGGCTTCGATCAAGCTGGGCTCGGACTACTTCCACCGGAGAGCGAGGGAGCTGGGCGTCGAAGTACTGCGCAGGGGGCCAGACGTTAAGCCGTGGAGCTACCCTGGCGAGCGCGCGGAAATCGAGGGAGCGCCCACGCTCACCCTGGACCCAGGGCTGATCAGGGAGAGGGTGGGCACGCTTCCCCCCTACTTCCCGCCCGAGCTCAGCAGGCCGGACGTGGGGGAGACGATAACCATGAGGCACGTCGTTGAGGGCTCCTACACGCTCGAGGAGCTGGTGGGGCAGATGAGCGTGGAGGAGCTGATAGACGTGACCATAGGCCTCCGCGGTAGCGCGGCGCCTTCCCTCGCCGCCCGCCGCATACCCGAGCTCAGGCAGACCGACGGCCCGAACGGAGCGAAGCTATGGCTACCGGGCAACCTACACGGGACAGCCTTCCCAGGGGCGTCGAGTAGGGCGGCCACGTGGAACTTGGCTCTCGAGTACGAGGTGGGCCGGCAGATCGGGAGGGAGCTGCTCTGGGCTGGGATCAGCCTCTGGCTGGCTCCCGGCCTAAACCTCCACAGGAACCCGCGCTGCGGCAGGAACGCCGAGTACTACTCGGAGGACCCACTCCTCGCGGGCACAATGGCGGCCGCAGCCGTAAAGGGCCTGCAGGGCAACCAGGGGGTGGGGGCGACGCTGAAGCACTTCGTCGCCAACGACCAGGAGGCGTACAGGTACGTCTCCGACTCGATAGTCTCGGAGAGAGCGCTCAGGGAGATCTACCTCAAGGCCTTCGAGATCGCCGTTAGGACGGCCAGGCCCTGGGCCGTGATGACCTCCTACAACAAGCTCAACGGGGTCTACACCGGCAACTACTTCGAGCTCTGCACGGTGGTGTTGAGGGGGGAGTGGGGCTTCGACGGCCTCGTGATGACCGACTGGTGGTCGGCCAGCTACAACTACAAGGCCTACGCGGCGGGGAACGACGCCCTGATGCCTTACACGGAGTACGTACCTTGGGCGCCCCACACCGCCTACAACCTCGTGGTGGGGCAGGTGAAGGAGGCCCTGTGGAACGGGACGCTGACCCTGGGCCAGCTGCAGAGGAGCGCCTACAACATTCTGAGGGTGGCGTTGAGAAGCCGGGCGCTAGCGAACATGCTGAGGATCAGGCAGGAGGAGATCTACGTCTACGAGCCTCCTCCCGACTACTTCGAGGTGGAGCGGATCCAAGGCTGAAGGTGGCCCAGCCCGCCGGCAGCCATCGGTGCTAATCGGCACCCCTCAGCTCTCGCAGGAGCACTCGGGCTGCGACGATCAGCGGGTCCCAGACCGGCGCGAAGGGCGGGGCGTAGCCCAGGTCGGCGAAGAAGAGGTCCTCGACCGTGGCCCCCCGCATCAGGAGGGCGGCGAGCGTGTTGACCCTGGCGAGCACGCCCTCCCGCCCGATGAATTGGCCCCCCAGCAGCCTCCCCGTCTCCCTATCCGCGATCAGCTTCACCGTGATCTCCGCTGCACCTGGGTAGTACGACGACCTTGTGCCAGCCCTGATCTTCGCGGAGACGGGTTTGAACCCCTCCCTCTCGGCGCGGGCCTCCGTCAAACCGGTCCTACCGATCTCCAGGTCGAACACCTTTGTAACAGCCGTGCCCACCGCCCCCGGGAACTCCGCGTAACCCCCGGCAGCGTTCGCGCCGGCCACGTAGCCCATCTTGTTGGCTACCGGAGCGAGGGGGAACCAGTCGGGCTTGCCGGTGACGAGGTTGACCGCTTCAGCAGCGTCTCCGGCCGCGTAGATGCCCTCCACGCTCGTCTCCATCCGCCGGTTGACAGCGATTGCCCCTGTCGGGCCCAGCTTGACGCCCAGCCTCCCGGCCAGCTGAACCTCCGGTGCAACCCCCGTGGCTACGAACACTGCGTCAACCTCGTAAGCGCCCCTGTCGGTGATGACCCGCCTCACCCTACCGTCGCCCTCCAGTTCCCTCACCCCCTCGCTCAAGTGCAGGTCGACACCGTTCCTCCTCAGCTCACCCTCGACGAGGGAGGCCATGTCCCCGTCCAGGGTGGGCATCACGTGGGGGAGGATCTCCAGGATCAGAACCTCCTTGCCGAGCCTGCGCAGGTTCTCCGCAACCTCAAGCCCGATGTAGCCGGCGCCGATCACAGCCACCCTGCGGGCCTCCAGGACGTGCCTCCTCGCCCTCTCCGCGTCCTCCAAGGTTCGTAGGGTCAAGACCCCCTCCAGGTCCAACCCCCTCACCGGGGGTAGGCGGGGCCTGGCGCCGGTCGCGAGGATCAGCTTGCCCCACTCGTATACCCTCTCGCCGTCGTTGAAGCGGACTCTAACGAAGCCCTGGCCCGCCTCCACGACCTCGGCATTCGTGTACACGTCTATCCCCCGCCGCCTGAACTCGTCGACTGTGTAGTGGACGAGCTTCCCCAAGCTGTCGACGAGCCCACCGATGTAGTAGGGGGTGCCACAGGGGGCGTAACTGACGAAGCCGCTCCTCTCGAAGACTGCGACGCGGGCGTTGGGCTTCAACCTCTTGATGCGCGAGGCAGCGGTCATCCCCGCGGGCCCACCGCCGACAACGACGTAGTCGTACCTCTCTGTCACTGTCATACCGCTACCTTTACGGCGGCCTTAAATAGCTTTCCCATCTTTAGATCGAGCATAGAATAACAAATTCCTTAACAATTTAAGCTTAAACCCTCTACTTCAGCTCAATGGAGCCGAGCTGGTAGAAGACGAGAGGTTTCTCGTCCCTCAGCTTCTGGGCGCAGACTACGCGGCCCACGGCGAGGATGTGGTCGCCAACCTCCACCAGCTTCTCCAGCTTGCACTCCAGCGCCACGATGGCGTCGGCGAGCACGGGAGCTGTAACGCACTTGGCCTTGGCTAGTTTAACCTTGCTACTCTCGAACTTGTCGGTCGTCCTTCCAGAAACTGAGCCGAAAACCCCGAACGCCTCTTTCTCGAGGCTCTTGCCAATAACGTTCACCACGAACTCCCCCCTCTCCTTGATGAGCTCCAGGGTGTACCTGGCCGGTGCCATCGCGACTGCTAGCAGGGGCGGGTCCCACGATACTCGCGAAACCCAAGCCGCCGTCATGCCTCCCCTACGTCCAGCCCTCTCCGGGTCTCCCGCTGTGACGATCACGAGCGGTTGGGGTAGGTAGTCGAGAGCCTCAAACGGATCTAGCTCCACGCGGGCTCAGCCCGTGGAAGTTAAAAAGGGTATCCTCGATCAAGCATCGAATGATCGTTGACGCAGCCCTGTACTTCGCAACGGTGGGGTTGAGGCGCTTTCCTCAGGCCGCGCTGAGCTTAGGGGCGGCATTGTGCTTGAGGTCTGCACGGTCGAAGAGCCTCGTCAGGCTCCCCGCGCCAGCGGGACTGACGGTTTACGCAACCACCGACATCGTCGACTCGGTGGTCAGGAACATGCTGCACATATTCTACTTCAGGGATTACGAGGCGTTCCCGGGCTTCGAGCCGAAGCGTGACTGGGTTGTCGTTGACGCCGGTGCCTACGTGGGGCTCTACACCCTCAGGGCGGCTAAGCTCGTAGGCCTTGGGGGGCGGGTGGTGGCGATCGAGCCGCAGCCCGAGGCGTACCGCCTCCTCAGGCTCAACGTGGCTGCGAATCGCCTTTGCAACGTGAGCACGCTGGGCGCCTGCCTGGCGGGCCGCTGGGGCGTCGCGGAGCTCCTCGTACCACCCTCACCGATCAACGCCACCCTCTACAAGGAGTACGCTGAAGCCTACGGGGGGCCTTTGAGGAGGGTTAGGGTGCGCTCAGTCCCTCTCGATGCTGTGCTGAGCAAGCTTGGGCGCGTTGATCTGCTGAAGCTGGACATCGAGGGGGCTGAGCTGGAGGTCGTGGAGGGGTCCAGGCTCCTGCAGCCCAGCGCCGTGGGACGCGTGATCATTGAAGCTCACCCGCCCTTAACTGAGCCGGGCGAGCTCGCGAGCCTCCTCGAGGAGAGGGGTTACAGCGCGGCCGTGTACCTCCCCGACGAACCTCTACACCAAGCCTTCGTCTACGCATTTTAAGTGAAAATTGACCATAGAGAAATCTTAAAAAGTGAGCGGACGTTGGGTTTGCCGTGCCTGTGGAAGCTGAGGACTACCTGGCGCTCCTGTACCGGCTTCAGGAGCTGGGTATTGAGCCGCGGTTAAGCATGGTAGCGCGCGAGCTCGGTGTCAGACCCGTCACCGCCGCGAAGGGGTTGGCGAGGCTGAGCGCGAAGGGCTTGGTCGAGAAGAGCGGCTTGGGGTACGAGCTGACGCCGCTCGGCTTCGAGAGGGCTATGCGCGTCGTGAGGAACCACAGGATCATCGAAAGGTTCCTGGCCGACGTGATGCAGGTGGACTCCTGCAGCGTCCATGAACTGGCCCACTCGCTGGAGCACGTGGAGGGCTTCGCAGAGATCGTGGACGATAGGCTCGGAAGGCCCACTCTCTGCCCCCACGGCAACCCGGTGCCCGGGCGCGCCTCCGTCGAAGCCCTCCCACTGAGCAGGGTGTGCTCAGGCGTTTACCGGGTGGCCCGCATCGGCGAGCTCGGGGGCTCTCTACGGTGGGCGTGCGCAGTCGGTTTGAGGCTCAACGACCGGATCGAGGTGGAGGGCTTCTCCGGCCGCAGCGTGGTAGTGCGATACGGCGGCGCCAGGTACGACCTACCGTTGAGTGTTACGAGCTTCATCTTCGTCCGGAGGGTGTGACCAGCATGGTGACACTTCTCGACGTACCCGAGGGGGGTAGGGCGGTAGTAAGGGGGATAGCTGGGGATGGGTACGGGCTGAGGAGGAGGCTGCTCGAGATGGGCCTCGTACCCGGCACCGAGGTCGAGGTACTGAGCAGCGGGTGGGGCCGCGTGGTCGTGCGGTTCCGCGGCTCCACGGTCGCGGTCGGCCGCGGGTTGGCTCGGAGGATCATCGTAGAGGTGGTCAACCATGCCGGCTCTCCCCCACCGGATTAAGCGGCTGCTTGCTGCGGCCTGCCACAAGCGTTCGCGGGAGGAGGACCGCTTGAGGAGGGGTTTGAAGGTTGCGATCGTGGGTAGCCCTAACGTTGGGAAGTCGACGCTCTTCACGCGCTTGACGAAGCAGATAGCGCACATAGCGAACTGGCCGGGCACAACCGTGGAGAGGAAGGAGGGTTTGCTGCACGCTGAGGGTCGCACTCTGATCCTGGTTGACACCCCGGGCGTCTACTCGCTCTCCGGCGTCAGCGTCGAGGAGAGGGTTACGAGGGACTACCTCCTGGAGGGCGATTGGGACGCCGTCATCGTCCTCGTCGACTCTCTCGCCCCCGAGAAGACGCTCTACCTGGCGCTCCACGTGCTCGAGATAACGGGTCGGGTTGTGGTGGCTCTAACGAAGTGGGATGCCGCACACGCAAGGGGGGTCCACATCCACGTAGACGAGCTTGAGCGCGCCCTGGGCGTACCGGTGGTTCCGGTCTCCGCGGTTACCGGTGAAGGGCTGGACAGGCTAGTGAGGGAGGCCCTCAGGGTGGCTGAAGGGGGGCCGGATAAGCCCCTCAAGCTCGACTACGGGCCGCTGGAGAGCTCGATAGTCGAGCTTGAGGGGTTGCTGGAGGGGGCAAGGCTCAACCTCAGGGCGCCGCCCCGCTGGATCGCTGTGAAGCTCCTCGAGGGCGACGCCCACGTGGCGGAGCTGGTGAGAAGAGCGGGTGCTACTCGCGCCGTGGAGCGCGCTGAGGAGCTGAGGGATGCCGCCCGAGCGCGCGGGTGGGATGCGGAGGAGATGCTGGTTTCCGCCCGCTACCGTTTCGTCGACGCCCTCAGCAGGAGGGCTGTCGTGAGGCTCGCGGTGGCGGAGGGGAGGGGGTTGCTGGAGAGCGTCCTCCTCTCCCCCCTGCTAGGTCCGGTGCTGTCCATACTGATTCTCCTCTCCCTGTACTTCCTGGTCTTCACGCTCAACACGGGCTTCCCGCTGAACGTCGTGTTCGAGGTTCTCGGTTTAACCTGGGCTGCCGAAGTGCTCGAGAGGTACACCCTGGCGGGCGCGATCTCCAGCCTCTTTGAGTCGCTGGCCGCCTGGGTGGGCTCTCTGGGCCTGCCTGAACCCCTGGCCCTGGTTGCGACAGAGGGGGTCATTCCGGCGCTCGCGCTGGTAGCCTCCTTCCTCCCCCTGATCTTCACCGCGCTGCTGGTCCTATCCTTCCTCGAGGACAGCGGACTCGGCCCTTACGCCGCTGCGTCTCTGCACCGGATGCTGCAGAAGCTGGGGGTTTCGGGGCGCGCGGTGTACCCGATGCTGATCGGGCTGGGCTGCAACGTTCCAGCCGTCATGTCGGTTCGCGCGGTCCCTGAGGAGGCGGAGAGGAAGCAGCTGTACGCGGCTGTCCCCTTCATACCCTGCCAGGCCCGCCTCGTCGTGCTCCTCGCCTTCGCCTCAGCCTACTTCACCGGAGCGCCGCTGCTGGCCGTGGGCGCTTTCTTGCTCGTCTACGGTGCGGAACTGGCTCTCTTCGCGCTCACCTCGAGGACCCTCAGGAGGCTATCCGGGGTTGAGGAACCCCCCGCGCTCATCATCGAGTTGCCGCCCATCCACCTGCCGGCACCGAGGGTGTTGTGGTGGATCAGCTGGGAGTACACTGCGCACTACCTGAAGAGGGCGGGCATCGTAATCTTCAGCCTAGCGATCCTCCTCTGGCTTTCGACGCACTTCGGCCCTGCAGGCCCCGTCGGGGCCGTCGAGCAGAGCTTCGCTGCTGCTATAGGTAGAGCCCTAGCACCCCTCATGGCCCCCTTCGGCCTCAGCGGATCCAGGGCGGAGGTGCTTGCCTTCGCGGCGGTGGCCGGCCTGGTAGCCAAGGAGACTGTAGTGCTCGCCGTGGCTGTGTACATGGGCGCGCACGACCCTCTCGAGGCCCTCGCGTCCCTCGAGCTCAGCAGGGCGCAGGCTCTCTCACTGATGGTCTTCTTCACGGCCTACATGCCCTGCATCGCCACTGCGGCTACGGTGTACAGGGAGACAGGGAGCGTTAAGTTCGCGCTGGGTGCTACAGCCTGGTCTATTGCCTCCGCCCTACTGCTGAGCTCAGCCATCTACAGCCTAGCCAGCTTTCTCTAAAAGGGTTCGCGCTCCCCCTCCCCGCGTTCAGCGCGTGCTCCGTGCCCCACTCAAGTTTTTACCGGAACGGGGTTTGAGGGGTTTAAAAATTACTAGGAGTAATCCTTATAGAGTTTATGGGCGTCTTTAAAGAGGGAATCGGTGAAAGCTGATCGTTACCTCTCGAGGAGAGCATCGCTGATGCGAGCCTCGCAAGTCAGGGAGCTGCTCAAGTGGATCGGCCGAGACGTCATATCGCTCGGCGGAGGGATTCCGGATCCAGCCAGCTTCCCCCTCGAGGAGCTCAAACAGATCATCTGCGAGGTCATCGACACGAAGGGCTCCATCTCGCTCCAGTACGCTCCCACGGAGGGCATTGATGAGCTTCGCCGCGAGCTGGCCGCTTTCATGGTGAAGCGCGGCATCAGGGCGAGGGCGGAGAACGTGATGGTCACCGCTGGGAGCCAGGAGGCGCTCGAGCTGATCGGCCGGGTGTTCATAGACCCCGGAGACGTGGTGGTCTCTGAGAATCCGACGTACTTGGGGGCTCTGCAGGCGTTTGCAGTCTACGAGCCGCGCTTCGTGGGCGTGGAGATGGACGAGGAGGGGCTGATAGTCGAGAGGCTCCAACAGCGGTTGAGGGAGCTGAAGAGCCGCGGTGAGCGCGTGAAGCTCTGCTACCTCGTGCCAACCTGCCAGAACCCGACTGGGAGGTGCTTGAGCGTGGAGAGGAGGAAGGCCCTGCTCGAGCTGGCTGAGGACTACGACTTCCTGATCGTTGAGGACGACCCGTACAGCTACTTCTACCTCGACGGCGTGGAGCCGCCCTCGATGAAGGCTCTCGACCGGAGCGGGCGCGTGATCTACGTGTCAACGATCAGTAAGGTGCTCGCTCCCGGCCTCAGGCTGGGCTGGATCGTTGCCGAGGAGGAGTTCGTGGATAAGCTGGCGGTGGCCAAGCAGGGTGTCACTCTTCAGTCACCCACGCTCAGCATGCACGTGCTGTACGAAGCCCTGCGTAGGGGGCTCGTAGAGAGGCAGCTGCCGAAGCTCAAGGAGATCTACGGCGTGAGGAGAGATGCCATGCTGAAGGCTCTGGAGGACTACATGCCGCAAGGCGTGAAGTGGACACGCCCGAGCGGTGGCATGTTCGTCTGGATCGAAGTTCCACCCCACATCGACATGGACGCCCTTCTGCCAATCGCCTTGAACGTCTACAAGGTTGCCTACGTGCCCGGCAGCGGCTTCCACGTCGATGGGGGCGGCAGGAACACGGCCAGGCTGAGCTTCTCCTACCCGCCGCTCGACAAGATGCGGGAGGGCGTAGCTAGGCTGGCGAAAATGATCGCCGAGCACGCCCCCGCGATGAGCGCGCTGGCGGTTACGGCTTAGAGTATCCTCCCGCCCCTCTCCAGGGCGCTTCGGATAGCCTCCCAGTTTTCTTGGATGTCCATCTTCAGGAGCTCCAGCAGCTGCTCGTTCTCGGGGCGGAAGAGGTGCGCGAACCTCCCCTGCCTCTTCAAGTACTCCTCGAGCGGCTTCCTCCGCGCGGGGTCGAGCAGGGATGCACTCCTCCCGGTCAACCTCAGCACGCCGTCCTCGATCTCGTAGAGCACCCACGCCCCCGTCTCGACCGCAAGCCTGCCGATCTCGACGGTCTCGCTGGGCGGGAAGCGCCAGCCGGTAGGGCAGGGAGCGTGCAGGTGGATGTACTTGAAGCCCCTCTTTGAGACCGCCTTGCGAACCTTCTCCACGAAATCGAGCGGGTAGGCGATGGAAGCTGTAGCCACGTAGGGCACCCTATGGGCTGCCACGATCAGTGGAGCAACCTTCCTCCGCTCGCGCTTACCCAGGGGCGTCGTGGTGGTCCAAGCGCCGGGCGGCGTAGCCCCGCTCCTCTGGATGCCCGTGTTCTGGTAGGCCTCGTTGTCGTAGCAGATGTAGAGTATGTCCTCGTTCCTTTCCGCTGCACCGCTCAACGCCTGAAGACCGATGTCCACCGTCCCACCGTCGCCGGCCCACACTACGACCGGCACGTCAATCCCTCTCAACTCCAGCGCCGCCCTCAGCCCCGTGGCCGCTGCGGCGCTAGCGGCGAACGCGATGTTGAGCAGGGGCACGCGGGAGGGCGTCTTAGGGTACATGCCCTGGATCACCGTTGTGCAGCCCGCGGGTACGACGAGGACGAAGCGCCCCTCGAGCGCTTTGCCCAGCATCCTCAGCCCCAGCGAGGCGGGGCAGCCGGGGCAAGCGGCGTGACCGGGCAGCCAGTACTCCTCCCTCGGTAGCTGCTTTACCGTTACCATGGCGTCACCCCCCTCAAGCCGATCCAAGTCACTTCTTCCGGCCCCTCTTTGAGCGAGCATTCGACGATCCGCTCGAAATCCTTGGGCGAGACGTCTCGACCGCCCAACCCCGCTATGAAGCTTCTGACAACCGGCCTCCGCTTCGCGTTGAAGAGCGCGGATTTCACCTCAGCCGCGAGGACGCTCGGCAGGCCGGGCGACAGGCTGCGGTCGACGACGGCTACAGCGCTCATTCCCTCGACCGCATCTCTCAGCTCACGGGCGGGGAAGGGCCTTGTCACTCGGAGCCTTACAACGCCCGCTCGAACCCCTCTGCTCCTCAGCCTATCGACGGCCTCCTTCGCGTCGCCGGCCCACGAGCCGATGAGGACTATACCCACATCGGCGTCGTCGCACCGGTAGGCTTCGAGAAGACCGCCCCAGCTTCTCCCCGTTAGCCTCCCCCACTCCTCGTCGACCTCCCTGATTACTCGGGCAGCCTCGTCCATCGCCCTTTGCATCTTCCAGCGGAACTCCATGTAGTAATCGGGGTTGGCGATCGTCCCGTATGACATCGGCTTGTCCACATCGATCCGGTAGGGTGCAGGCGTCTTCTCGGGTAGGAATCGGTCGACGGTCTGCTGCTCGGGCACTTCGACTGGCTCGTACGCGTGGGACAGGTAGAAGCCGTCGAGGTTCACCATGGCGGGGAGCAGCACCCCCTCGTCCTCGGCCACCCGGTAAGCTTGTATCACCATGTCCATTGCTTCTTGCGCGCTCTCAGCCCAAAACTGTATCCAGCCGGCGTCCCTCACGGCGAAGGCGTCGTTGTGGTCGCACCAGATGCTCCATGGAGGGGCGATCGAGCGGTTCACAACGGCCATCACTATCGGTAGGCGCGCGCCGCCCGCCCAGAACACCATCTCACTCATGTAGAGAAGGCCCTGCGACGAGGTAGCCGTGAACGTTCTGGCGCCACCCGCAGCCGCACCGATGCAGGCAGCCATCGCGCTGTGCTCGGACTCAACGTTGATGAACCGGGCTTTCAGCTCCCCCTTCTCGACGAGCTCGGCTATCTTCTCAACGATAGTCGTCTGCGGCGTGATCGGGTACGCTGCGACCACCTGCACCCTGGCCAGCTTGACGGCGAAAGCGACAGCCTCGTTGCCCGAGACCACTACGCGCGGCACAATCTCACCCCTCCTCCACCATCGTGATGGCCTTGGTGGGGCACTCGCGGGCGCAGATACCGCAACCCTTGCAATAGTCGTAGTCGATGGCGACGCTGTCGTCCTCGCCCCTCACCACGGCCGCCTCGGGGCAGTAGAGCCAGCAGAGCAGGCACTTGACGCACCGGCTCTGATCCAGCACCGGCCGCTCCGTCCTCCACGAGCCCGTGAGGCCGGCTGAGCCCTTCACGGGCGAAGCTATCGAAGTCAGAGGTAGGCTAGCCAACTCCCCTCACCTCCTCGTGCGCCCTCTCTGCCGCCTCCGCGTTGAGCTCACCGAGCCTCCCGCCCCACGTGCTCTTTATGGCCTCCTTCACCGATTCCAGGGAGATTAGAGGCCACACCCTGGTCAAAGCCCCCAGCATGGCCGTGTTAACGACGGGCCAGCCGGCCACTACCAGCCCCAATCCCTTCGCAATCGCGGTTGCGTCCACCCAGTAGACGCGTTTAACGGGGACCTCGGGCCTTGAGGGCGCGTTCGCGAGGAGCATACCATCGTCCTTGACCTTAAACGGGATCGACCTGAGGAGCGCCCTATCGAGGACGACGAGGATGTCCGGCTCGCTAATCTGGCTCCTCAACCGGACGGGTTTATCGGAGATCCTGGCGAAGGAGTAGACCGGCGCCCCCCTCCTCTCCCCGCCGAAGAGCGGAACAGCCTGCCCGTGTAAGCCCTCTGCTGCCGCCGCGTGGACTAGCAGGCGCGCCGCTACGACGGCGCCTTGCCCTCCCCGGGCGTAGAAGCAGATCTCCTGAAGCATCATGCTCGAGAGGAGAGCCAGACTTAATAAGGTAAACTAGTGGCATTTGTTTAACGTGGCAAGCGGAGGTTTAGCTGCATTCCTTAAGCCCGGCAGCGTAGCTGTTGTAGGTGCTTCTAGAGAACCCTCGAAGATAGGGCACAGAGTTCTACGCAACATCCTTTCCTCCGGTTTCCGGGGTCGGGTTTACGCGGTGAATCCTAATGCTTCGGAGATTCTGGGTGTGAAGTGTTACCCGAGTATCCTGGATGTCCCGGAGCCTGTCGACCTCGCTGTGGTTACTGTGCCGGCGAAGCTCGTACCCCAGGTGGTCGAGGAGTGCGGGAGGAAGGGTGTGAAAGCGGTAGCCGTCATCTCCAGCGGATTCAAGGAGGTGGGGAACATCGAGCTCGAGAAACAACTCGTCGAAACAGCAAGGAAACACGGAATCCGAATCCTCGGACCCAACATCGTCGGCGTCTGGGATACCTCCACGCCCATAAACTACAGCTTCATCGACGCGTCCCCGCTCCCCGGTTGCATAGCCTTCCTCTCGCAGAGTGGTGCTCTGATAACGTCGTTAATCTGGTGGACGAGGGAGAGAGGTATCGGATTCTCCAGCCTCGTTAGCTTGGGGAACAAAGCGGACGTGGGGGAGAGCGACCTCCTCGCCCTACTGAGGGAGGATCCGCGGACCAAGGTGATCGCAATCTACATGGAGGGGTTGAACCCCGGAGAGGGGAGGCGCTTCCTCGAGGAAGCGGCGAAGACCGCCTCCGTTAAACCCATCGTGGTTTTAAAGGCCGGAAGGACGGAGGCAGCGGCCGAAGCGATAAGGTCCCACACAGGCTCCCTGGCGGGCTCCGATGAAGTCTACGACGCGGCTTTCCGGCAGGCGCGCGTGCTCAGGGCTGGAAGCCTAGCCGAGCTGTTCAACTGGGCCCTAGCTCTAGCCCTCTCCCCTCCGCCCACCGACGGCACGGTGGTCGTGCTCACCCACGGCGGTGGCGCGGGTGTGCTGGCGGCTGACGAGCTCGGCGAAGCGGGAATCGAGCTGGAACCGCTGCCGCCCGACCTGCAGGAGAGGGTGAGGAAGTTCATGCCCCCCTTCGGCAGCTCACGCAACCCGGTCGACCTCACTGGCATGATGACGGGTGAGAGTTTGAGGGGGGCTCTCACCGAGCTGCTCAAGGACGACAGGGTTGGGAGCGTGCTCGTCTGGGCGGGCCAGGGCGCGCTACCCACCCCCGGGGAGCTTCGAGACGCCGTGCTCTCAGCCGTTAGGGAGGCGGGGTTGAAGAAGCCGCTCGTCGTGTCGCTCACGGGAGGAGCTGAGTGCGATGCGGCGCTCAAAGACCTCATAGCTGCGGGCGTGCCAAGCTACGAGTCGCCCGAGATCGCCGCTCGCTCCCTAGCGGCCGTCCTGAGGTACTACAGGTTCAAGGCTCCGCCGGCCGGGAAGTTTGAGGTGAAGGGGGATAGGAGCGCAGCGGGCGAGATCATCGCTAGGGCGGTCAGCGAGGGGCGGAGGCTCCTAACGCCGATGGAGGCTTTCCGCGTGGCTAGAGCTTTCGGGATCCCGGTCGTGGAGGCGAGGTTCGCCCGAAGCGTTGAAGAAGCCATCGAAGCTGCGAGAACCATCGGCTACCCCGTTGCGCTCGCCGTCGAGACGCCCGACGTAGCTCACAAGACGGAGGTCGGCGGCATACTCTTGAACATAGGCTCGGACGAGGAGCTGCGCGAAGCTTACGCGAGGGTGCTCCGGACCTTCGCTGAGAGAGCCCACGGAGCCCGGCTGCTGGGGGTTTCGGTCAGAAAGATGATGCCCCCAGGGGTTGAGGTCTTCATCGGGGCGAAGCGCGACCCGATCTTCGGGACGGTCGTAGCCTTCGGCTGGGGCGGCATCGCCGTGGAGCTCATCAGGGACGTGTCGATCCGCGTTGCTCCGCTAAGCGTGAGAGAGGCGGAGGAGATGGTGCTCGAAACGAAGGTTGGGAAGCTCCTCCGCGGCTACAGGGGGGCGCCCCTGGACGCCGGCACCGTAATTGGGCTGATACCGAGCGTAGCGGGGATTCTCGAGGCTTTCGACGCCGTGGAAGCCGTCGACGTTAACCCGATCTACGTTTACGAGAGGGGGGCTGTTGCGGTTGACGTAAAAATCTACCTCAGGGCTTCACCCTGAAGTTTCTAGCGTCTTTTTCACAGCGATCCGAAAGCGTTCGCGAGCGCCAGGATTGCCAGCGAGACGAGGGGTACAGTTATGTTGTCGTCTAGGGGTTTCAGCTCAAAGTGCTCAACGACGCTCGACGCAAGCCCGGCCAGCGCCCCCCAGAGGCCAGCATAAACGTAGCCAATGGGGATGCAGACAGCAGCCATCGCAGCGTTGCCGGCCCAAGCCTTCGTCCTCCTCCTGTAAATCATGTTTCTCACGACGCCTGTGACGGAGTCGCCGAAGGACATGAAGGCTGTTGGAACAACTGCGTAAATCAGCGTGCCGAACAGCAGCCAGCTGAGAAGTAGGCTGAGGCCCCAAGTGATGCAGAAGTGAACCTCGTAGATGTTCTCCGGGTCCTGGAACCAGTAGAGCAGCTTACCAGTCCTATGCGGTAGGTAGGTGAAAACGGCCAGTATCATCGCGAACACGAAGGGCACGAAGGGCGTCTGAAACAGGTACGGCGCGAGCAGGGCTACAACGCCGCCCGCGCCGACGTGAATGATCTTCCTGTTGTAGTAGATCGCGACGTTGTGGGTCAACCCCTTCGAGCGCATCGCATCGTACGTTTTCTTCGTGAGGAGGGTCACGAGGAGAACTATCCAGATGAACAGCACGGCGGCGTACATCAGCTCCACAGGTCTGAATAGCTCGGCTGTCACGATTGGCTCTGTTTTTAGCCGTAAAAAAGGGATGCGATCGCCTTAACGGTCAGCTCGTTTGATCAAGAGCGAGAATAGATCCTTAGGATCGGTGACCGTTGGGAGAAGATCGAGGTCGCGGCCGGCACCCCGCCTCTCGGCGAGCTCGTAGAGGAGGGTGAGAGCAGCCCAGTCCTCGACAGCTACTCCGACGGAGTCGAAGACCGTCACCTCCCCCTCGCTTGTTCGGCCCGGCTTAAGGCCGGAAACCACCTCCCAGAGCTCGGCGTAGACGAACTCTCTTCCAACGTTCTGCACCTCGCCCTCGATAAGGGCCTGCTCGAGGAGCTCGACGACGACCTTAGCCCCCTTGAGGATCTCCGGGTCCAGCTCCGTCTTGCCCGGAGCATCTCCCCCCACGGCGTTGATGTGGACTCCCGGCTTCAGCCACTCCCTCTTCACCACCTGCCGCCTACCTCTCGCCGCTGTAGCAGTCACGAGGATATCCGCACTCTCCGCCACCTCCCGGCCGCTTGAGGCTGCCGCGAGCTCGAACCCGAAGCCCTCCATGTTCCTCCTGAACTTCTCCATCGCCCTCGAGTCAATGTCGAAGTAGGTGATCCGCTCGACGGGTGCGACGCGGCTGATCGCCAGGCAGAGGAACTCCGATTGCGCACCGGTCCCGATGATTCCCAGCACCCTGCTCCCCCTCCTAGCCAGGTGCTTCGTCGCGACGGCGCTCGCCGCACCCGTGCGGAGGGCGGTGAGGAGGGTGGCGTCCGCGACCATCACCGGGTAACCGGTGTCGGCATCGGCGAGAACGGCTACAGCCGCCACCGTCAGCAGCCCCCGCTTCGGGTTGCCGGGGTGGCCGTTCACGATCTTCACAGCATACCACCTTTGATCGCTCGCAGGCATCACCTCCATCACACCGTTCGGGTAGCTGAAGCTGACGCGGGGGACCACAGTGAGCTCCCTCCACCTTCTGAAGGCATCCTCAACGCGGTGGATGAGCTGGTCCAAGAACCGGTCCAACCCTTCAGCCCTAACCACCTCTGCCACGTCAGACCAGGTGATGACGCGGACTGGCATCGGAAGCCCCGGCCTGCGCCAGCTTAAACCTTGGTGGTGAACAAGCATTTTTACCTCCCCGATTAGATCAAGCCGTGAGCGTAAACCGTAGGATCCTGCACGAGTTTGAGAACCCCCTTGTGGTCGGGGTGAACCGCGAACCCCCTCGCGCGGCCTTCCTCCCCTGCCCCGATCGCGAGTCGGCCCTGCGCAGCGGCTTCCTCGAGTCCCCGTGGAAGCTCTCGCTCAACGGAAAGTGGCGCTTCAAGCTCGTCGAGAACCCCGGTCGAGCGCCGGAGGGCTTCTACGAGCCGGCGTACGACGATTCCGGCTGGGACGAGATCGAGGTGCCCAGCTGCTGGCAGCTTCTCGGCTACGACAGGCCGATCTACCTGAACGTCCGCTACCCATTCGAGCCGAACCCGCCGTACGTGCCGCAGGATTGGAACCCAACGGGCCTCTACCGGCGACGCTTCACGCTGGACGCCGACCTAACCGGTAGGAGGGTCTTCCTCGTCTTCGAGGGGGCCGGTTCGGCCTTCTACGTGTGGGTGAACGGGCGTTTCGTGGGCTTCAGCAAGGACTCCAGGACGCCGGCCGAGTTCGACATCACACCTTACGTCAAGCGGGGCGAGAACCTGGTAGCGGTTGAAGTCCTGAGGTGGAGCGACGGCACCTACCTGGAAGACCAGGACTTTTGGCGGTTGAGCGGCATCTTCAGGGACGTCTACGTCTACACCGCGCCCGAAGTGAGGGTGCGCGACTTCTTCGTGAGGACGAGGTTCGACGAGAGGTACGTGGACGCGACGCTGGAGGTGCTCGTCAAAGTGAGGAACTACTCGCTGGAGGAGAAGCGGGGCCTCGCGGTAGAGCTGGAGCTCCTCGACGCCGACGGTAACCGCGTGCTCGGCCCCCTGAGCCAGCCAGTTGACGGGGTGAAGCCGGGCGGGGAAGTCTACCTCAACTTCCGCGCCGAAGTGAAATCCCCCCGCAAGTGGTGCGCCGAGGACCCCTACCTTTACAACCTCCTCATCACGCTGAAGGGACCCGACGGCCGCGTGCTGGAGGTAATCAGGGAGTTCATCGGTTTCCGCCAAGTCGAGGTGAAGGACGGGAGGATCCTCGTCAATGGCCGACCGGTGTACCTTAGGGGTGTAAACAGGCACGAAATCGACCCGGTTCGCGGCTACGCTGTCACGAGGGAGCTGATGGAGCTGGACGCTCGCTTGATGAAGCAGCTCAACATCAACACAGTTCGCACGTCGCACTACCCGAACCACCCGTACTGGTACCACCTCTGTGACAGGTACGGCATCTACGTGATCGACGAGGCCAACATCGAGTGCCACGGCCTCGCCAACATAGGGAGGGCGGGCCTCATACTCTGGAACGAGCCTGCCAACAACCCCGAGTGGCTGCCGGCCATCATGGACCGCGTTGTGAGGATGGTGGAGCGCGACAAGAACAGGCCTTGCGTCGTGATGTGGTCGCTGGGCAACGAGTCGGGCTACGGGTTCAACTTCGAGGCGGCGGCTGCCTGGATTAGGGGCTACGACCCGACGCGCCCCGTCCACTACGAGGGCGCGACCCACGTTCTCTGGAACAAGGGGTACGTGCCGAGGAGCGTCGACGTCATCAGCGTGATGTACCCGACGCTCGAGTTCCTCGAGTGGCTCGCAACCGAGCTCCAGGACGATCGGCCGGTGATCATGTGCGAGTACGCCCACTCGATGGGGAACAGCACGGGTAACCTGAAGGAGTACTGGGACGTCATACGGAAGCACCGCAGGCTGTGCGGCGGCTGCATCTGGGACTGGGTAGACCAGGGCTTGCTGAAGGAGGAGAAGGGCGTGAAGTTCTTCGCTTACGGCGGGGACTTCGGAGAGGAGATTCACGACGGAAACTTCTGCATCAACGGCATCGTCTTCCCCGACCGCACGCTCCAGCCGGCTTGCTGGGAGGTGAAGAAGGTCTACCAGCCGGTTGAAGCGGAACCGGAGGACCTCAGCGCCGGGCTCGTCAGGATCGAGAATCGGTTCGACCACCTGAGGCTTGACGAAGCCGTGGAGATCCACTGGGAGGTGCAAGCCGACGGGGTTGTGCTCCAGAGGGGCCGCGTCGAGACGCCGGCTCTCGAGCCCCGCCAGAAGGCCACCGTGAGGATCCCCTACGAGCTCCCGAAGCCCGAGCCGGGCAGGGAGTACTGGCTCGTACTTCGGTACAAGCTCGCGCGCGACTTCCGCTGGGCGAGCAGGGGCTTCGAGGTCGGCTGGACCCAGATGAAGCTGCCGGTGAGAGCCCCTGAGCCGCCCCCGCTCAGAGTCGGCGACATGCCGCCTCTCGCGGTGGAGGACGTGGGGGACTACGTCAGGGTTACCGGCAAGAACTTCGAGCTGGTGTTCGATAAGGGCTCTTGCAGCTTCACCTTCAACTTCCAGGGTAGGGTGCTGGTGAAGGGCTTCAACCCGCTCGAAGTCTGGAGGGCGCCCACCGATAACGACGAGGGGGGCTGGATGGCGAGGAAGGCCGTCCTCTGGCGGGACGCGGGTCTCAACAGGGTTATGCACCGGCCCCTCTGGGTCCGCGCCTACCAGGCGATGCCGCAGGTGGCGGTCATCGAGGCCGGCGTGAGGACGGAGGCTCCCGACACCAAGCTCGGCTTCACGTCAACGCTGAGGATCACAGTCTACGGCAACGGTGACGTTAGGCTGGCGATCGACGTGAAACCCGACGAGCAGCTCCCGCCCCTGCCGAGGGCCGGCTTCACCCTCCAGCTGCCGAAGGAGCTCTCGAGGGTGGTGTACTACGGGCGCGGGCCTCACGAGAACTACGTCGACCGTAAGTTCGGCGCCATGGTCGGCGTCTACGAGACGACGGTGGACGAGATGTTCGTGCCGTACTTGAAGCCTCAGGAGAACGGGAACCGGTGCGACGTTGGGTGGGTCGCGCTCCGAGATGAGGAGGGCTTCGGCCTGCTGGCCATTGCGGAGAACCTGATGGAGTTCAGCGCGCACCGCTGCACGCCTCACGACCTCGAGGCGGCGAAGCACCCACCAGAGATAAGGTGGAGGGATGAGATCTACCTCCACCTGGACTACAGGCAGCGCGGACTGGGGGGTGCTAGCTGCGGCCCCGACACGCTGCCGCAGTACGAGTTCTACCCGGAGCCCTTCCACTTCGAGGTCGTGCTCAGGCCCGTCAAGCCCGGCGACGATCCCGTGCAGCTGGGGAAGCTCAAGCGCCACGCGCTGTAGCCTCCAGCTCGTCCAAGTGCCTGAAGTTCTCCCTTTTTATCGGGTATTTGCCCACCCTCTTCGCGTACTCAACCTCGTACTTCAGCAGCTCTGACGGCACACCAGCGTACGTCTCGCCGCCGTTATCGAAGATGTAGCCTCCACCGGGGGCCGCGTAGTAGATGCACCTCTCTACCTCCACCTCGATGAGCGTTCTGGAGCCTGAGAGGAGGGCCCGCCAGTTGGCGTTCCCGTTGAAAGACACCCTCCCCTTGAACTCCCTCGCGATCAGGCGGATGTCGCTCTCGACGCCCAGGTCGGCGTGGTTCACCCTGTACACGTCCCTCACGATGTCCGCGATGTGGTGCATCGGCGAATCCATGTGCAGGTAGCGGTAGCGGGTTCCGAACCTCTCGAAGAGTCGCAGGTTGTAGGGGAGGGCGAACTCCTCGTACATGCGCCGGTTGAGGTAGCCCGAGTGGTCGTCAGCCAGGTAGAGGCTGCCCGGCTCCGAGCCGGTTACCTCGCAGTGGTACTCGTGCAGCGCGACGAAGGCCTCCTCCAGCTTCCTGAACAGCTTGTGCATCTCGCCAGGGTAGCGGTATAGCCAGGAGTACAGGCGCTCCGGCCCCATCAGCGAGCCGGCCGCGGAGACGGGCGGGTGGATCTGGAGCCCGCCCCAAACCGGGATGTCCCCGTAGCGGTCCCTGACCAGCCTCCTCAACTCCTCGAGCCTCCTGTACACGTCGCGAACAGCGGGGAGGTCGCGGGGATCCGGGACTTCGAGCCGGTCGATGTCGTCGAGGCTCTTTATCTTCGGCACGATCCACGGGCTCCGCCAGGGGTCGCTATAGTCCGGCATAACGATCCTACAGCCGAAGACCACGCCCTCGGCGACGGCTCCCAGGTCGAGGGTGATCGCAACCGACGTTACATCGTCGCGCAGCCAGCTCAACCTCCACTCCAACCCCTTCAACTGCACTTCAGCCATCAGCTTCAAGTCCGTGTAGTAGTCCCTTAGCGGAACCCCGAACAGCCAAGCGTAGTAGGCGCCCTGCACGTTGATCTGGACGGGCACCCTATCAGGCTCCTCAAAACTGAGAGCAGCCTCAACCCTCCTCCTATTCTCCTCCAGCACTCTCTCGTACTTTTCCAGATTCAGAGTCACGTCTCAGCGGGGCACAAGAGGCAAAAAAAGCGTTTACACTCAAGCCTTCCACACTAGTCCCTACGCCTGGGTAAATCGAATGGATAGACTAGCAGCCTCGCCCGCTGAAACCCACGATGGAACTAAGACTTCAACCCCCAGTACCGCGCACTCCCCGGGCTCCAGATCGAGCGGCCTACTCGAGGTTAAGAGGGGAAGCGAGAGCACAAGGCTGCTTTCCCCTGCCCTCCTAGCCAGCCGTAAATTGAACACGCTGGGCCACCCATCCCCTGGCACATCAGCTACTTCGAGCCTAAGGGTGAGCTTTCGATTGCCGATGTTGCAGACGCGCAGCAGATCGCTGTAGCTCGTGGGAGATCCGATGAAGCCGGTGAGCGAGACTGACGTCCCGTTGGCTGCCTCGGTGACAGAAGCGTAGACTCCATCAGCGTCTTCACCTGCCACTATGGCGAGGAAGCTCGCCAGCTCTTCCCGCGTCAATCCCTCTACCCGTCCCACGATGAGCAGAGCGGAGGCTAACACCGTTATGATGAGAAACGCAACGACCGCTGGCCTCCGCCTAGGATTCTCCATAATTCCACGCAATCAACTTGTTTTCTAACCTTAAAAACGGTGTAGTTCTACGGGGCTTCAAGTGCCGTTCACCTCTACGCGGTACACTTCCTCGACTTTCCACTCGAGCTGCCGGTGGTAGCTCGGGTGGGGCTGGAACTTCCTAGCTCTCGACAGCCAGTCCGGTAGCCCTACGGCCTTTATCCTGGCTGGGTCGATGCAGCCGTACCCCCACTCCGACAGGAGGTGAAGGTAGCCGATGTTTCGCGGATCGAACCCCATGAGGGCGGCTGCAGCCGCGTCAACCGTGACAGCGTTTCTCCCGCCGACCGATACGCCGAGTTTCACCGGGGTTCCATTGGTGGGGCCGGCCCCCTCCATCCCCACGGCTCCATCGATGAGAGCCAGCTTCGGCATCATCTTCGTCGCCAGGTAGGCGATGTTGAGGTTGATCGCCGGGTAACCCTGGTGGATCTTGTGCCTGTCACCGGGCATGATCGCTCCGACAACGACGTTCTTGATCGAGAGCGTGACGATGACCGTGTCGTGAGTCTTCGGCCTCACCACTGAGACGAGGTACCTGCTCTTCAGCACGGTCTCCGAAACCCTGACCCGGACCCTCCGCTCCAAGTTCCGGTCCCAGACGTAGAACTCCTCGTAGCTGTCGCCCGAAAGGTCGACCAGCTCGACGCCGTAGTCGAGGAGCCTGTCGTACCCGAAGTTCCTGATTGCGTCCTTGAAGCTACCTATCGTAGGGGCTTCGGCAACTAAAACCCTGCACCTTCCGGCAAGCTTCTTCGCAATCTCCTCCACCGCTTCCACTGGTGTGGCGGAGAGCTCGCGGTAGGCGGAGACGAAGTTGACTTTGACGAGGATCTCACCGGCCTTCAGCGCATCCTCAAGCCCCATCAGGTCGAGCACGCGCCTAACTCCTACGCCTGGCTCCCCACCCTCCGCAGCGTAGATCTCACATGACACAGTCATTGGAGCGGCGCGCCCCCTTTTAACCCTTTAGGGGGGCTACGATTACCGGTGCCCCGTCAACCTCCAGCTCGAGCTCGCCCCCGATCGCTTCGACGACCTCCCGGAGGCCGAAGGTTCGTATGACGAGCGCGCGCTGGCTGCCCAAGCTCAGCTTCACAGTCCTCGCGGGACCCGAAGTCCAGACCACCAGCCTCATCTCCTCCCCCCTCTGGAGCACGAGCAGGTATGCTCCCTCACCCAGCGCGCGGCCCTCCTTGGGCGCGTAGCCGGCAAGCTCCCGGTTGAAGTTGTAGATGGCGTAGTAGGCAGGCTTGATGAAGAACCACTCGGGCCCCCTCACGTGGTGGGCTACGAGGCCGAAGTTGTGCTCCGAGTCGGCGAGCGAGAGCCCGTCGTCCTTCCAGTCGTAGATTATCGTTAAAGGGACGCCCGCCATCAAGTTGGTGAGGTAGATCCTCAGCGAGTAGTGGGCCTGCGTAACCACGTCGACCCGGTTCGCGTAGGCCCCACCCGTCGTGTAGCCCCACTCGCTGCAAATGATCGTTTTATCCCCTACGACGCTCCGGAGCCTCTCGTAGTCGGTCAAAACGGTCTCCGGGGGCCCACCCCTGTAGGGGTGCACCGAGACCGCGTCGACGAGCTCGAGCGCACCCCTCACCGCTAGGGCTCTGACGAACTCCACGTCAACGCCGGAGGTCGCCGGCGCCAGGACGAGGCAGCTGGGGCAGGACTCCTTAATCGCTCTCGAAACTGCCGCGAGCAGCCGGGCGTAATCCGGTGCGCTGGGTTGAGGCTTCCAGAAGACATCGATGTTGGGCTCGTTCCAAACCTCCCAGAGCGCGTAAGCACCGTACCTAGAGGCGGCAGCCCCAGCGTAGCTCGCGTAAGCGGACCTAGCCTCCTCGCTGCGCGGCGGCTGCCCACCATCGTAGAGCGGGTTCCCGTAGCAGAGGATGTAGAGGGGCCGCAGCCCCCGCTCCTTGAGAGCAGAGGTTAGAGCGTCGTAGCCGGAGAAGTCGTAAGCACCCCTCTCCCTCTCCACGGTGCTCCAGAAGAGGTCCATCCTGATCAGCTTGAAGCCGGCGTAGGCGATCATGTCGAGGTCCCTCAGCTCGAAGGGCGAAGGCGCGATGAAGTGGATGTTGACGCCGAGCCCCTCCGGGACGATGAGGCGGGGTAGGCCGCCCTCGGGCGCTTCCCACCGGACGGGTTCGTCGAGCACTGCCAGCAGCCAGGGGTAAGAATCCAGGTTTGTCCGCCTGAAGGGCTCCGTGTTTGAATCGAACTCTCCGACCCCCACCACCCTCAGCGCAGCGCGGTAGAGAGCTGGCTCGAGGCTTGCGGTGTCAACTTCGAACCAGAGCCGCGTCACCCGCCGGGCTGGAGCAGCACCCTCGCCAACCTTCAGCAGCTGTTGAGGCTTGTCGAGCGGGGCCAGGAGGAGCTCCACTTTCAAGTCGCTATCGTTGGGGTTGCTAACCTCAAACTCGAAGGCTGCTAGCTCGCCTCGTCGGAAGAAGTTCCTCTTCATCAACGGGTCGGGGTAGAGCTGGAAGTTGCCCGCGCAACCTTCATGAGTGATCCTGACGTAAAACCTCTGCTCACCCACTCCCTTCGCCCGCTGCTCCGGGCGGAAAAGCATCATCGCTGCTAGAGCTGCCGCAGCTACAAGCAGAGCAAAGGCGATTACGGCTAGCCGCCTACTGTGAAGCACAAGAAAAAGAAAGTAGGAATGGATAAATTTTAATGGATAAATTTTTAGGATAAATTTAGAGGCTGCCTTTGAGCGACCTCAGGAATGCGATTCTCTTCGGTATCGGCGGGTGGGTTGCGAAGAGCTCTTCGAGGCTGACGAAGGGGTCTGCTAGGGCGTAGATGAAGAGCATCTTCATCTTGCTGCTGTCCACTCTCGCCTTTGCGGTTCTGTACCTGCTGTAGAACGAGTCGAGAGCCTGGAGGGCTCCGATCATCGCGTCCGGTGACGTCACTTTTGCCCCGTGGGCGTCAGCGTAGTGCTCTCTCAGCCTCGAGAGCGCTAGAACGACCAGCTGCATGATGACGCTGACCGCCATCAGCGCGATGCCAGCGAGAACCAGGATGAAGCCCCCTCCCTCACTCTTCCTGTTGCCGTCGTAGCGGTAGCGCGACGCGTAGAAGCCCGCGTAAGTCAGATAGCGGCCGAGGAAGTAGATGACGGAGGGCACGAGGCCGAAGAGCAGCATGACCACGTTGTCCCTGTGCTTGTGGTGGCCCAGCTCGTGTCCGATGACCGCCTCGAGCTCCGGCCCCCTAGCGATCTGAAGCAGCCCCTCGGTCACCGCCACGTACCTGCCGAAGAGTGGAGAGGAGTAGGCGAAGGCGTTCGGCTCCTTCATCCTGGTCGCGATCATCGCCTTCGGCGGCTTCATGCCCGACTGGGCGGCGAGCCTATCCACGATCTGCTGGAGGACCGGGTCGGGCTTGCACCCGTAGATCAGGTTGATGAGAGCCGGCGACAGGAGCCAGGAGAAGAGGGAGGGGATGAGCGCGAAGAGGAGCGCCACGGTCATCAGCTGCATCGTGAGCTCTTCACCCAGCAGCGAGGAGAGCCCGGCGAAGACGAGCAGGGCACCCCCGAGTACTCCGGCCATCGTGGCGAGCATAGCTGCCCTCAGCGCGTCAAGGCTTGGGGGCGTCGGGGTGAGGTACCTGCCGAAAAGGCCCGCAGCCGCGATGAGGATGGTCATCGAGATCGCGTAGGCCACCAAGTCGACCAGCCACCAGCCCGCGTAGGGGGTGTAGAAGGCCGGTGCGAACCACGAGAGAGCGACCTGCAATATCAGCATCACGATCGCTGCCACAGCGAACAGCGCGAGCAGGAGCAAGAGTTTCTCCCTCATACCATCACTCCGTAACACCCGTTCCCACAAGGGAGGTAAAAAGTTTCTGTACGAAGGGTTCGCTACCCCCTAAACCAAAAGGGGGCTCCGCTCGAGCGTACCCCCGGCTCCGCCGGCGCGCGGCGCTTAAATGGCTCCACTGCCTGCTCGTACCGATGGCCTCAGCGCCTGCGAGTTTAATCGTCACGTGCAAGCTTGGGATGGAGAGGGTCGTCGCTTCATACGTCAGGGAGCTGGACCCAAACGCCACTGTTACGCCGGCGCCCGAAGGCTTCCTCGGACTAGTACTCGTGGAGGATGCGAGCGACCCCGCGAGGCTGTACGATGAGATCAAGCGGAGCGTACCTGAGGCTGAGAGGGTCTATCTGGCTGAGTGCGCGTGCGAAGCGTCCGTAGCTTCGATCGTGGAGTGCGCGAAGCAGTTGGCCGGGAAAATTCGAGCCGAGGAAAGCTTCGCCGTCTCCACGGTGAGGAGGGGGGATCACAGCTTCACGTCGCTGGACGTGAACGTCGCGGTGGGCAGCGCTGTGAAGGAGCTGACGGGTGCGAGGGTGGACCTCGAGAACCCCGACAAGGTTCTCGTCGTCCAAATCATCAAGGATCGAGCCTACCTATCACTAGTCCCCGGCAGCGAGTTCCACAGGAAGATGGGGCCGGGCAAATACCCGATGTACCGTGTCTTTAGGAAGCTCGTCGTCGCCCACGAGCCCTACCTCGGGCCGCCGGACGCGGCGTACGTGATGGGGACGAGGATCGGGAGGGAGGTGCAGGTCTTCGAGGTGGGGAAGCTGTACGTCACGCCGATCGGGCCCGTCGAGGCCCAACCCCTCTACCACTTCCTGAGGGGCCTCTTCGAGGGGTTGAGGAGCCGGTACGAGCTGCAGAAGAGGAGCTACGGCCGCGAGGTGCACCGCACTCAAGTCTACGTGCAGGACCTGTACCAGTTCCTCCGGTCGAGGATGGGAACCCCTCTCATCATCTGCGAGCCTGAGGGCGAGCCCGTGTCCAGGGTAGCGGATGAGCTAGCGGACTTCTTGCTGGGCAACGTGAAGAGGGGGAGGGAGGTAGCCTTGATGGTTGGAGCAAGGGAGGGCATCCCGACTGGCCTCTTCCGCTACGCCGACTACGTTGTCGACCTGGCCCCGGGCGTAGTCATCTCGACGGAGTACGCCCTGTCTTCGGCCCTCATCGCCCTCGCAACGATCACGCACGAGAAGCTGGTGAGCGAAGCAACCGAGGAGCCGCAGAGCTGAGTCGGGCGGCTAAATCAGGGCATCTTGTGGTCGAAAGATACATTTTAAAGCTGGAAAGCCTCTCATCAAGACAATGGGAGCCGCTTGGGTGCCCCGGCTAATCGCATTGTTGGGGCTGCTAGCTCTCGTCCACTCGCTCACGAGGCCTTGGGCCTCGGTGAGGGTCATCGCCTTGAGGCTCGACTACAAGCCCTGGGAGCTGCTCGAGCAGATGGCGCGGGGCAAGTGGGACCTCGTAAACGAGCTGCTCCGGGTTGCTGAGGAGATCCCGGAAGGCGCGCGCTTCGTCTCGCTCTTCACCCTGCACCTCGCCTTCCTAGTGATCGCCCTCCTTCTCGGCTTCCTCTCCATCATCGGGAACTCAGCTGGCGGCTACGCTTCAACGGCCGTTTTCTCCACACTCTCTGTCGCTGTTCTCGTCTACACTCTCGAGCAGGCGCAGCTGCTCAGCTTCTCGATCGGTTCAGGGGCTCTCCTCTCGATAGGCGCCGCCTTCGTGTACGTCTTGTCCGCGCTGGCGGCGAGGAGCTTCAAGTAGGCTGATTAGTTCTCCGAAATCTTATCGAGGAGGTGCAGGACCAGCCCCAGCCTGGGCTTCGGCTTTGTTATGGCGCAGACCACCCTCCCCCTTACGGGTTTAACAACCATCAACCTGCCATCGGATAGGGCGACGGTCACCCTCTCCACTCCGACGCTAAAGTAGACCCGGAAGGCCTCATCGACGCCCGCCGCTAATGCTGCACCGAGCGCCGCCAGCATGTCGGAGAACCCGTTCGCACCGTTCTCCTCCAGCAGGATCCCGTCCTCGCTCGCGGACACTGCAACCTCAATCTCCCCCCTGCTCTCCTCAACCAGCTTCTTCACACCGTCCTGCCGCAAATACTGGCTGCTCATCGCGCAACCGAAGACTGTCACCTCGAGCCATCGTTAAAAAACATTTAGTTCAGTATCGCCTAAAGCCATCGTAGCTACAGGCTGTAATGTCCAAGACATGCTAAAAATCTCGGTGAGCGCATTCTGTAATGTCATTGACATGATGAATCGCGCTGCCCTCGAGCCGGAGCCGAGGAAATACTGTCAGAGACATTACATCGCCTAACTTCCCGAACTACGAAGTTCTGGGCGAAAAATGGAGAATCCGAGATATTTCATCTGAGATGGGGGAACATTGACAGTTCAAGCCTTTGAACCCCCATTGCTTTGACGGTAGAGAAGCCTCTCCACTCCGACCCGAGAAGCGCTGGGCTGCTCTAGGCAATGAGCGGCCGTGCTTGACGCCGGTTTTCTCCATGGAGCATAGACATCCTTGAACAGCCGGAGCAGATTCGCGGGCAGCATTTGCGGATAGATAAATTCCTCCCTTCAGGCGAAGTATCTGTCAACTAAGATGTGAGAAGCTCCTGGAATGTTTCACATCCATGGGTTAGCTAGCTAGGACGATGATTATCGTGATCGTCCTTTCAGACGGGGCCTGCCTCACGTACACGCAGATTCTACTGAACCTGCCTATAATGTCCTTTCCATTCCTGAACATTTCATTTAGCCATGCTTCAGCAAAATCCACGCTAAGAGTTGCAGGGTGCAGTCTGAGAGTAATAGTGTAATAGTAGTACAATAATGATGGATCTTCTGTCAACGCCGTTCTAACAATAGATTCGAGAACGCTATCCCACTGCAAGCGTGGGTTCAAGCTCCGCAGGGCGCGGTAAACAGCGCTACTGATTTCAGCATCAGTCATCCTCTCACCTTTAGGAAGTTGCGCTGGATCGATAACCTCTACAAGAGGCTCTCCCGCTCGATCAAGAGTAACCTTGTATACAGTTTCTATGCGCCACACATTTTGTTCATTTCTAGAAAAATAGCTCTCGTACTCCTCGTACCTTAAGGGGGGCATTTTCTGATCTAGAACGTAAGTTCTTCCGTTCACTACCACTGCCGTAGCTACGTGTCCGGTAAAGTTTGAGCTTAGATCTAAGATGTATGCTTCACTTAAACCCGACTCAAGTAGAAGCGCAGCAGTGAGCAATGAGTAATCTACACAAATGCCTTTCCTCATTTTTACAGTTTCAGGCGGAGAATAGTAATAGTAAGGTATAGATCTTTTGGCTTTTTCATAATCATAGTTTATATTTTCATCCAACCATTTAAGCACATTCCACACAGTTTCCGCGGGCGTTTTTCCCCTTAGCGTGAACGCTAGCTGGGATACTCCCATTCTGAAGAACTTACTCAGAGCAGATTTAATGGTATCTTCGTCGAAAAACATCCTCCAGTTCCGTAGAGGGTTGGTTCCTATTTTGTGCTCGTATCCATCGAGCAATCCGTCCTTGTCGGTATCGTTGTTCAGGGGGTCGGTTCCTATTCTCAACTCAACCCCGTCCAACAAACCGTCTGCGTCAGTGTCGTTTAGGAAGGGTTTCGTCCCTCGCCTCAATTCTTCTCCATCACTAAGCCCATCGTCATCAGTGTCCCAGCTTAACGGGTTAGTTCCTATTCCAAGTTCAAATCCATCGAGTAGTCCGTCCCCATCGGTATCTGCCTTCAACGGATCGGTAGCTAGCTTTAGCTCCATTGAATCGCTTAACCCGTCCCCATCGGTATCCGCCTTGATTGGATTGGTTCCTATTTTGTGCTCGTATCCATCGAGCAATCCGTCCTTGTCGGTATCGTTGTTCAGGGGGTCGGTTCCTATTCTCAACTCTAATGCATCAATAAGCTCATCCCTATCAGTATCTGCATCTAACGGATTGGTGCTTATTAAAAACTCATAGTCATCGGTGAGCCCGTCATCGTCGGTGTCCACTTTTGAAGGGCTTGTGCCGTGTACCACCTCGTACCAGTCGCTTAATCCGTCGCCATCGGTGTCTTTAGCTAAGGGGTTTGTTCCGAGCCTAAGCTCGTATTCGTCGTCCAAAAAGTCTTTATCGGTGTCTACGTCTAAAAAGTTCAAGCCTCGCTTGATTTCAACCCAGTTCGTGAGTCCATCGCCGTCAAAGTCTGAGTTTAAAAATATAAGAAACAGGATAGACAAGATAATGAGCGCGATAAGGATGGTTATTTTTTTAACCTTTTTTCTCTCAGCTAGAACAGTTTTTTCTGGGGTGCGGCTCTTCAGCGCAACAGACGTTACCTCTGCAGTACGTTCTTCTCTTCCTCTCTCACTCAACTTTGTTCTACTTCTGCTCTCATTATATGTTCTCCAGAACCATACGGTGTACGCGATACAAGGGTGTCCATTCGTGCTCGTCCAATGCGCCCTCACAATTGGGGCTAGATCACGGTAGCGTTCGGGGTTGGCTATGTACTGGCTGAAAGTCGCAATAAGCCTTGGTGTTACGTGCCTTTCGCAGTAGAGCTCACCGCAGAACCCGCACGCCATGAGGACTTTCTCAGAGCAATCACCCATGATGCTGCAACGGGGACATACACCCAGTGAGTTCTTATCGGCGAGAGAGGCGCTTTCCCGCTTAGCCTCAGTTTTCTTCTTAACGGCTTCTACGGATCGTAAAGCGGGCAAAGATTGCCCCGTTAGAGCCTCATACAAATCGCGAACTATTTGTACCACTTCGGGGGGTAGATCGTGCTGCTGTTTTGTTAGCGCTAGCAGACTATCGGCGAACTCTTTCTTGGAAATTCTACCAAATGCTAGTTCTTTTTGAAGCTTTTCGATCTGCGCGTAAAGGTACACATCATTGTATGAGATGAACCGTGATTTTAAGTTGAGAACGTCCACACCGTACTTCTCAATGAGGTACGAGCGGTACTTAGTTAGAAATGGGTTTACAACTTGTGTTGCGAGGATAAACCTGTCCCTCTCCATCTTCACTTTGTAAATCTAATCTTCTTCTTAAATAAATTTTTGCACATTTTCATAATCTCTTTGTGAAGCTTGCGGAGCATTCAAGCATCACCCCTCCCGGTTGTGTACGAGTATGAGATCCGATGGTGGAAGCCCAACTTACTTCACAATGATAACGCATGTATCGCAATGCATCTTTATCAGCCGTATACGTCACAGAGTTTTCGTAGCACCTCCTTTTTTAAATCGACAGCTTGCTCATAACGAACTGTAAGAGGGTTGTAGCAGAAACTCGGTAGAGGGGAATAGAAAGGACAGAACCGGCTTTGAGGAGGCGGAGAGGAGGATGACCCATATGCTGGATTCAGGCTACTCCAACGTAGTTAGACTCGAGAGGCTAAGCAAACTTACGGCATTGGAGGGGGCAATGCTTAAAACGGCTCGCGCGCAGAGAGCGGAGGCTTCGCGTGCTTGAAGCGCGTGATGTTGTGCGCTTCCTCGAGCGGCTTGGGTTGGAGCACCAGCTCGTTAGCCCTCCCAGCATTCCTCCGTTAGGGGGTTTAAGCGGCATCGTGCCGCCCGACCCTCCGCGGGGGCGTATCGCGTTAGCGGTGCCCGATCACACCCGGCCCCTACCCCTCCGCGACGTGCTGAGGGTGCTGGAGCCCCTCCTCAACCGCGCGACTCTCATCTTCGCGACGGGCACCCACAGCATGACCGTTGAGGAAGCCGTGCGGCTGCTCGGCCCTTACGCCGGTAGGGTTAGCTTTAAGGTGCACGACTGCCGGGGCATCCACAAGTACGTGGGAGCGACGAGTCGTGGGCTCCAAGTCGAAGTGGATAGCACCTTCGTTGAGGCGGATTTCAGGGTCACCGTGGGCCTGGTGGCGCCCCACCCGTGGGCGGGCTTCTCCGGGGGCAGCAAGGTTGTGCTCCCGGGGCTCTCCAGCCAGAGGACGATCGTTGAGCACCACGTCAGGTGGTACGAAGAGGGTAGGCCGGCCGTGGTGGAGGGCAACCCCTTCCGAGAGGAGATCGATGAGGCTGGGAGGCTGGCGGGGGTTGACTGGGCCCTCAACCTGGTCCTGGACGGGGATGGCAGAGTTGTTTACGCCGCGGCGGGCGAGCCTCAGAGCTCGTTCAGAGCCTGCGTCGAGGTTGCCGAGAGGCTCTACGTGAGGGACGTCGACGGGCCCTTCGACTCCGCGGTGGTGTTCGCCGACCCTCTCGACATCGATTTCTACCAGGCGACGAAAGCCCTGGAGCACGCAGCACCGGTGGTTGCTGAGGGGGGCTCGATCGTGCTCGTAGCGGGCTGCAGGCAGGGCGTCGGGGACGGCGAGTTCCAGAGGTACCTGGAGATGGGTAGGGAGGAGCTCCTGGAGCACGTGCGGGGAGGGCGTGCCGGCAACATCGTCCCGGCCATTGTCGCTTTGAAGCTGAAGGAGATCGCTGAAGCCTACAACGTTACCCTGCTGACCCGGGCTGAGGTCAGCATACCGCAGGTCAGCCTGACCAGAGACCCCCTCACAGCCCTCAGCCGGCTTAAAGGTAGGGTGCTGGTTTTGGCTAGGGGAGGCTTCACGGTGCCCCGCCTCAGGCATGGCGAGTGAAGCGCGAGCGCTGCGGCTCCCGGCAGCACAGGGCGCGAAAGCTTTAAGCCCCCATCTTCCAGTGCGATTACGGGCCGGTAGCTCAGACTGGGAGAGCGCCCGCTTGGCATGCGGGAGAACGGAAGACCCGTCCCGACGTCCCGGGTTCAAGTCCCGGCCGGTCCACCACCTGGCTTTTCTGGCCCCTGCTCAGCGGCTGAGGCCAAACACTATTCAATCAAGCGCGATTTTTCCCACGATACCTCGTTGCTTAACGCGGCAGGAGCGACGAAGAGGGCGCTGTGCGGTTAAGAACCGATGAAGACCGTGCCGTACCAGAGCGCCATGTCTCCAGCCCGCTGCGGGGGTCTGTATGGATCTTTTAAAGCGGGCGCCGAAGATCCGCCTTCAAGACCTTGTCGCATGATACCATCGCTGGGAGAAGCGTTTCAATCAATGCGGGTGGGGATCGAGCGAGCAATCTGGGGTTACGCTCGCGCGACCCATCCGGGGAACTCATTTTAACGAGGCTTCGCCCGAGGATCGGGCGCCGACTTATGGCTTACCTTGGTGTGGATTACTACCCAGAGCATTGGCCGAGAGAGAGGTGGGATCTCGATATCAGGTTGATGAGGGAGGCTGGAATAAACGTTGTTAGGCTTGCGGAGTTCGCCTGGTGCCGGCTTGAGCCTCAGCCGGGGAAGTACGATTTCTCCTGGCTCGACGAAGTCGTAGATAAGATGTCGAAAGCGGGCTTGAAGGTCATCCTCGGTACACCGACCGCGGCGCCACCGCCTTGGCTCGTCAAGCTGTACCCGGACGTTCTACCGGTCGACCACCAGGGTCACAGGATGCCGCCCGTGATGAGGAGGCACTACTGCCCTAACAACCCGAACTACGTTCGGCTGAGCGTCAGGATCGTGAAGGCGATCGCGGAGCACTACAGGGACAACCCGACCGTGGTAGGCTACCAGGTGGACAACGAGTTCGGCTTTTACGGCGACTACTGCTACTGCGAGCACTGCGTGCGCGGCTTCAGGGAGTGGTTGGAGTCCAAGTACGGGAGCGTGGATAACCTGAACAGGGCTTACGGGACCATCTTCTGGAGCCAGGAGTACAGGGACTGGTCGGAGATCCACCCGCCGACGCCGCCCTACGACGGCTGCAACCGCTCTCTCGCTCTCGACTGGTTCAGATTCAGATCCGAGTCCTTCGTCCGGTACTTGAAGAGGCAGGTGGATGTCATAAAGTCTGTAAGCCCTGAGAAGAGGGTTACCACAAACCTGCCCGGCGCTTTCCCGGCGGACGTCGACTCCTACGCCTTGAGCAGCGAGCTCGACTTCGCCTCCCTCGACTGCTACCCAGCCTTCGGTAGGCTGGACAAGGAGGATCCAGCTTGGACGGCGCTGGAGCATGATGCGTCGAGGGTCATGGGGCGTGGAGTCTACTGGGTTATGGAGCTTCAAGCGGGGTCAACGGACGGATACTTCAACCACCCGATCGGTCGCATGCCTGAGCCGGGTGAGTTGAGGAGGTGGGCGTACCAGGCTATCGCGCACGGCGCTGAGGGTGTCGTGTACTTCAGGTGGAGGACCGCCTGCTTCGGCAAGGAGCAGTACTGGCACGGGATCCTCAACCACGATGGTGAAGTGAACAGGAGGTACCTTGAAGTGAAGAAGCTCGGGGGAGAGTTGAGCAGGCTGCGCGAGGTGCTTGCGGGATCGCGGTTCGAGAGCAGAGTGGCGGTGCTGTTCTCCTACGACTCCTACTGGTCGCTGCAGATCGAAAAAGGCTACTACACGCGGAGCTACACCGATCAAGTGCTGGCCGTGTACAGGGCGCTCTGGCTCCGCAGCATCAACGTGGACGTAATCCCGCCGGACTGGAACCTGTCCAGGTACAGGGTTGTCTTCGCGCCGTTCCTCTACCTCACGGATGAGCAGCTTACAGGCAGGCTGGAGAGCTTCGTGCGAGAAGGAGGCGTGCTGGTCGCATCAGCTAGAACCTCGGTGAAGGACTCGTGCAACAACGTGTACCCAACGGGTTTGCCCGGTAGGCTCGTGGACGTCTTCGGCGCAAGGGTGATCGATTACACGCCTCTGCCTCCAAACGCTCAAGCCCACATCGCAATCGGAGGTGAGAAGCACCCTGCGGCAGGCTGGCTGGAGGAGCTCGCTCCAACCACAGCGAAGGCTATGGGGGTCCACGACTACAAGTGGCTCAGCGGCAAACCTGCTGTAACCGTCAACGAGCTCGGTAGAGGGAGAGCCATCTACGTTGGCTCCTTCCTAACGCCCGAGCTCGCTGAAGCGATTGTCGACCTCGCCCTAGGGAAGGAGGTGGCGCCCCCCGTTCTGAGAAGAGGCGATTTCGCGGAGGTCACAGTGAAAGAGAAGGATGACGGGTCTAGGCTGGTATTCGTAATCAACCACGAGTCGGAGATGAAGAAGGTGGAGCTATTGCTACCAGAAGAGCATGCAATCACCTTCCTACTGCGGGGCGCGAAGCTACGAAGCGATAGATGCACACTCGAGCTGGGCCCATACGACGTGGAGGTACTGCTACTGGAGAAGTGAGCTGACCCGACGCTAAGCTTGAAGAACGCTGGGGCTCCAGACCAGCTGTTCACCGTGAACAAAGCTGGCTACCGCTTGCCGTAGCGATCGCCAACCACCTTCATCCAAGCTTTATCGACCGTTTTCCGTGAAAACCTAACGTACGGGAAGCACTCGGGAATGTGCGAATCCCACACATAGTTCCGCGCCTGGTGCACATCTCCCCCTTCGTGGTTTTCCTCGAGGGGCCCGCCCCCGGCCTCCCCGGCTTTTAGCCGTGGACGGCCGGAGCGGGTCATGGGGCCGGCCACCGCCTCATGGCGGCAGCCTACTCGCCCGCCTCCCGGCACCCCGTCGCCGGTGCGCTTCCCGGCTGCTCACCCCCTCGTCGAGCGCGCGGGCCCCCTGGAGCGCCCCGGGCGGGTTGAGCACGCCAATCGTCATCGAGCTGCCTCGGCAGGATGGAGGTGGAGTCCGCTGAAATCAGGGACGGTAAACTCGTGATCCGGTCTAAGGGGGGAGAGGAGGTAGCTTTAGGTAAGCCGACGGACATGAGGTGGAATCCTCCGAGGGCTGAGAGGTGGTACGGTTTCCCGCTTGAATCCTTCAAGGAGGTTCTCAGGTTCGAGGGGTTGAGGGGGAGGGGGCTGCTGGAGGGGTACGCGAGCCTCGACGTAAAAGGGGAGAAGCTGCACATCGGCGCGTGCGGCCGCGTGTTCTTCGCGCTATTGAGGGGCTGCTCAGAAGAGTTCAGGGTGAGCGTGAAGCTGAGCTATCTAGCGGAGGCGCTGGAGGCCTTCGAAATTGCGGGTTGAAGCTGGGGGGCATAGCGTTCACGCGCAGGGAGCGGCGCGCAGTCTTAATCCAGCTGAGGGGAGGCTTGTTGAAAGCCTACATAGCCGCAGCCCTCGAGTGAGAGGAAGCGGGGTGCTTCATTCCATTTCTAATCTTCTTTCCCCGCTTGACCCCCAAAGGCGGGGGAGCGGTGGGGCACGGCAAGGGGTGAAGAGGGACGAAGATCCTTGAGTTTGACGGGATGTGCTAACTAGTGGGCAATAATTGTTCTCGTTGGATGCAGTGGGCAAGCACTAGGGTTTACGGCTGCAACGATGTGGTGCTCCGTCCGCGCATCTGTTCGAAAAGCGTGCTCTTCCACGCTTGGACAGTATCGGCTAAAGCCGATCTGTAGATGCTGGTTAACCGCTTCAGGTTTTGACCCCTAACGTGCTTTTTACAGGCCTTCTTGAACTTCCACGCTTGGACTGTGGGGTACGTGATAAGACGTAGATAGAGGGGGAGGAGCAAGGCGGCTACTCTGGTTATTAGAATTATCAACAAAAAGAGAATGTAAATAACGGATGCTATTTTCTTAATCTTCATGCTTAAGCTCTACTCCTCCTTCTCCCCTTTTTTCTCGATTACTTCAACCTCCTTCTTCTGGGGTGCTTCTAGCTTCATCTCGCTGATCAGCTTCGGAATCACGTTGAGTATCTCCATCTTCCTCTTGAGAAACTCCTCCGCGTACCTCGCAGCGATGTCCTCCTTAATCCCCGCTTCGATAAGACTCTTATAGAACTTAGCGACCTCCTCGCCGAGAACATCCCCTCTTAACCCGCTCATGAAGGTCTCGATTAGCTCCTTCAGCGTCGGTACCAGCTCCTTGAAGAACTCTCCCATGACCTTCAGTACCTCTCTCAGCTCCTCTACGTCACGGCCTTCCTCCACTCTTTCCTCTCCGCTCATCAGGGTACACGGTGTTGTTCACGAAGCTAAACTTTAAGCTCGTTGAGTGAGCAGAACCAGCCGGATCTATTCGGGGAGGTCGACCACCTTCTCTCTCCCCTTCTCGACCACTTTGAGGAGCCCACTCCTACTCATCTGCTTCACTCTCGAGGCCACGATCCTCCTAGAGGCCGTCCCCCTGTACTTCCTCACTTCTCCTGTCAAGGCGGTGATGCTCATCGGGCCTTTAAGCGCGATGATCTCCAGGATCGCCCTTGAGATCTCGTCGCCGGCTTTCAAGAGGAGCGGTTGAAGCTTGGCAAGCCTGCTTGCCGCCCACGCCAAGTCTACAGCAGCACCACCAGCTTTCACGAGCTTCAACGCTAGCGCTAGGGTGCGGGCTGCGAGAGAATCGCTGCCTGGCTGCTGGGGCTTTGAGACGATTTCCTCGAGCTGGTTCAACCTACTCTCGATCCTCTCCAGCCTTTCGAGTACCCTCTTCAGCAGCTCCTCTACTTTCTCATCCTTCTGGCTCTCCACTCCGTTTAAACTCATCAGGCTCGCGCTTGCAGCTCGTTTACGAGCGCGTCGATATCCCGCTTCAATCCCCTAACGGCTTCGGCGAAGCGCGGCGCCTCCTCAGCGCTCTTCAATACGGATTCGTCAACCTGCATGAAGGAGGAGGCCATGCGGATCTTGCTGGGGATTGTGAGGAGGTAGTCGGCGTAGCGCTCCAGGTGGCTGGAGAGCTTGCTGCAGTCGCTGGCGAGCTCTCTCGCGGCTTCACCTGTGGGTAGCGAAGGCGCTTGCAGCTTCCCTATGACCTTGTCCAGCAGTTTGAGCCAGTCATCGTACCCCATGCCCGTCCCGCCCGCGAAATCCTGCTCAGCGAAGCTCCTGGCGAAAAAGGGTAGGCCGTTGACGAACGTCTTTGAAGCGATTATCGCCTCCTTGACGGCCAGCAACCGTTCTACAATGCTCCCAACTTCCACAAGCCCCGTTAGGGAGCCGGTTAAAATCGGTACCGGTCTCGGGCGGCAGCCTTAAGTGAGGATACCGGCACTGTAAAACGTGCGTGCGCTCAAGCTTCTAGTTGATGAGGCCCGGCTCCGCAGCCGCAGTGACGTGAGCGGCTTGAAGAAGGCTCTCGGAGACCGCTTCTTCTTCATCGGTTTAGCGAGCTTGATCTGGTTCCTGCTGAGGACTGGGACCAAGCCCAGCAGGATCGCCTACCCGTGCCAGAGAGCGGCTCTGGCGAACGCCAGCTTGTGGCTCGCTCTGTACGTCCTCCCCCTAGCCGGCCTGATCAAGCCGAGCAGGCGCCTTCTGGCCCTCTCGCTCGCCGCGCTGGCTGTTGCGGCCGTCGCCGTCTACTTCATGCTCCCCAGGCGTGCGCCGAGCGAGGAGATACAGCTGGAGGTCAGGGAGCGCGTGGCCACTCTCGAGCCGAGCTCGAAGATCTTCGTTGTGACGAACGCGCGCGGCCGCTACCAGGACGTCGTGACGCTGGTGAGGCTCATGGGGGAGCACGGGTTGAAGTTCTACAAGTCGGAGAAGGTCACGGATGTTTCGGGGCCGGACGGCTTGATAGCCAGGGACGACGTGATCATAATCAAGGTGAACAGCCAGTGGGACCAGCGCGGCGGGACGAACACAGACCTGGTGAAGGCCCTGATACAGGTCATCCTCGAGCACCCCGACGGCTTCGAGGGGGAGATCGTGATCGCCGACAACGGGCAAGCCCAGTACGGCAGCCGGGGGACCGGGGGCAGCTTGAACTGGGAGAGGAACAACGCCGAGGATACGACGCAGTCGATGGAGAAGGTGGCCCAGTACTTCGCCGAGCGGGGCTACAGGGTTTCAACCTACCTGTGGGATACGATCACCCTGAAGAGGGTGCGGGAGTACAGCGAGGGTGACATGGAGGACGGCTACATCGTCTACGACAGCCCGGATCCGGACACAGGTGTCATCGTATCGTACCCGAAGTTCAGGACGAAGTTCGGCACATACATCAGCTTCAAGCTCGGCGTCTGGGATCCCGATTCGAGAACCTACGACAGCGCGAGGCTCAAGGTGATCAACGTCCCCGTCCTCAAGTCCCACTCGATCTACGGTGTGACAGCCTGCGTGAAGCACTACATGGGTGTGGTGAGCGACCGCTTGACGAACCACAACCCGCACAACAGCGTGGGCCGCGGGGGGATGGGTACCGTAATGGTGGAGACGAGGATGCCGGTCCTGAACATAATAGACGCGATCTGGATCAACCCGCACCCGCGCATGGGTCCAGCCACCCCCTACGGGGTTGCGGTGCGCACGAACATAATCGCAGCGAGCGTCGACCCTGTGGCCCTCGACTACTGGGCTGCAAAGTACATCCTGATGCGCGCCGCGGCTGAGCTAGGCTACAAGGATCTCTCATCGATGGATCCGGACAACACGCTCTCGGGCTCCTTCGGGCACTGGCTCCGCCTCTCGATGAACCAGCTGGTGAAGGCTGGCTACTTCTCGACGGTCGACGAGGCTAGGATGAGCGTGTACGTGAGAACCTCGGGGGGTTAAAGAAGGCAGCTACTGGAGCCCGTCCTTCGAGAGATCGTTCGGCAGCAGTTCAGCAACCCCGTTTCTCTCCGCCCTTTCTTGCAGCCTTCTAATCAGGAGACGGTAGTGCTCCTTGCAGACGGCCATCCTCTTGCTGTCCAGCTCGATTATGAAGACCGCAGGTTCACCGCAGTTCTTGTAGCCGCAGACGTCAGCCCTAGATCTCGACACGCGCGAGACGTGGAGTAACGGTCTTTAAGCTTCACGCCCCCCCGAAAGCCTCCGCGCGAGCTCAACGACGCGCCTCCTGAAGGCCAGGTAGGCCTCGGTGAACTCGTTCAGCGTTTTCGCGCAAGGCCCGTAGCTCGGCCATTCGTGGGGCCGCACCCCCCTCGATCCGTAGTGGCCGTCGATCCCCGCCTCCTTCAGCAGATCGTTGACCTCCGGCGAAGCCTCGTAGGCCTTCACGAAATCCTCGATCGCCATCAGCTTGCTGAGGAGGCTCCCGTCGTTGGGCCGCTCAATCGTGTCGCGCAGGGACTCCACGCCCTCGAGGCTGCACTGCTGGATTACGCTCAGCTGCTGGTCGGGGAACTCGGTGTTTGTCACGTTCCTCGAGGAGAGGGTGAGGAGAGTGTCGAGGGGCTTCCGCTTCGAGGCTGGGAGCAGGTCGATCCTGTCGAGGACCAGCTCGGCCTGCTCTCTCGTCACCCCCACCCTCCTAACCAGGTACTCGATCCACCTCTCCCTGTTGACCGGCGAGAACAGTATCTCGTAGACGCGCCTCGCCACGAACGTGCCTGCCATCCTGATCGCCTCCTCCAGCTCCGAAACAGCCCGCTCCGCCTCCTCCCACGGGATAGCCCCCATCGCGGCGAGAGCGTCGATGAAGGGCTTGCGGCGCATGTCCCTTCCGAGGACCCGGACGCTGCAGAGGAACTCCACCGCGCTCCTCAACCCCCCGCTCCTCGCCTTGCGCCACTCATCCCAGCTCACACCCAGCTCTACGGCCAGCCTGTCAAGGTGCTCCCAAGCACCCTCCCTCCCCTCGGCGAACCTCAGTAGCAGGCTGGAGGCCGCGACCTCCCTGAGGTGGTCCTCCAGCCTCCCGCCCATGTTCGTGTCGTAGGTCTGGGTGGGGATGATGCCCTTCTTGAGGGCCCTGGCCATCCCCCTCATGGCTGCGACCCCCAGCAGCACCTCCTGGCTGACGGTGTAGCTGAGGGTGATGTTCTGACCGACGCCCATCTCGTTGATGCGCTCCACGATCTCGAGGGAGGCCGGGAAGGCCGCTGCCACCTTGATCACGACGTTCGGCCTCCCCTTCTCAGGCACCCGGTACCCCCACCAGAGGTACTCGTCGTAGACGGCCAGGTCCTGCTCCAGCCGTTCCACGAACAACTGCACGGCCTTTACGCTCTTCTCCACGTCGTGCGCGATCAGCGGGTTCAGCTGGTAGCTGACCAACCCGTCGTGGTAGCCGGAGAGGATGAAGGGGACGCGGAACACCTGGAAGTTCTCGAGCAGCGCGAAGCGGGTCGCCTCCATGGTCAAGTCGTCGGCGTGCGCCTCGGGGTCCTTGAACCACTCGGGGTGCTCCACGGCGATAGTCCTCCTAGCGTGCTCCTCGAAGCTCTCCCACAGCTCGGGATCATCGTCGTACGCTCTCGCCGCGAGCACGGGGTTCGTGGAGACCTGGACGAAGCCGAGGTGCCTGAGCCACCGCAGCCCAAGCGCGTAGTCGTTGCCGAACTTGCACAACCCCTTCTCGTAAGCCACGCGGTAGAAGTTCCGGGTCAAGACCTCCCTCAGCGCGGCCAGGTAGCTGGACGTCAGGCGCTGCCGGTCTAGGGAGCTCCGGATCCTCCCAGCCATCCAGGCGACCATGCTCCTCCCCCTATTCACCCTCTCAGCCCTCCGCAGCTCCTTCTCGATGACAGCCTCCAGCACCGCGGGCCCTCCCAGCTCCCCCGTCTCACAGCGCTCCCAGCTCTCGAGCGCGCTAGCGATCGCGCTCAAAGCCCTTTCGGCGGCGCTCTCGCTGATCCTAGCCCACCTTCTCTCCACCCCGATCAGGTTCGCGGCCATGTTTAGGAGGAGCTCGTAGGCGCGCGCTCTCCTAACGATCCTCCGCTCCACCTCACTGCTGCAGGCCCCCTCAAGGGGCTCGCTCCGAACCATGAGGTCGATCCTCCTCACCAGGGCGGAGATCGTTGCGTCAAGGATCTCCGAAGCATCCGGGTGGAGCACGTGGTCGGCGGCAAGCTGCGGATGCCCCGCGAGTGCCGTCTTGAGCATGTGGTCGGCGTGGTCGACCGCGCTGACGGGTAGCTTTAGGGGCTCGGGCTTCGCACGCTTAACAATCTCGAGGACCGCGTGCGGCTGCACGCGGCCCTGGAAACAGTAGAGAGTATAAATCGGTATCGGGAGCCCCGCCCTACAGCCCGACCCTAGCCAGCGCCTCGTCCGCGCTGAGCTCCCCGTGCACTACGGCCGCCAGGGCTCTGATGGCCTTCGCAGGCTCAGGGTGCTGCCAGGCGTTACGGCCGATCACCGCCCCCATCGCCCCGGCCCTCACCGCCTCCTCGATCTGCCTGAGGAACGAGCGGAAGTCGTGCGCTGCCGGCCCGCCGAGGACGAGGATGGGTATGGGGCAGCCCTTGACGACCCTCTCGAATGAAACGGGGTCTCCCGTGTAGTAGGTCTTTATCGCGTCAGCACCCAGCTCCCAACCGACTCTCGCTGCGAGCGCCACGGACTCCGGCTTCAGCGCTCCACCGCTGCCCGCCACGTGGCGGCCGATGACCTCCGCCGGCAGCATCTCAGCGATAAGGGGGATACCGAGCTCCCTGCACTCCCGCGCCACGGCGGCCAGCTTCGCCAGCTGCTCGCTCTCGCTCGGCGTACCCACGTAGCCGAACGCTACAACCGCGTCCGCGCCCACGCTCACCGCCTCCCTGACGGAGTAGACGATCGTGTCCCTGGTGGGGTCGGGCCCCGCAGCCGTGGAGCCTCCATCAACTCGAGCGGCCACAAGCAGGTCGCCCAGCTCTCCGCAGACCCTCTCGATGACCGGCGGCGTGGCAAGGATCGCGTCAGCGCCTCCCTCCCTCGCGGCCCTAACCACCTTTAAAGGGTCCTCAAGGCCCGGCAGAGGGCCGAACTTCAACCCGTGGTCAATCGCGATGATTAGAGCCCTACCCCTTCTGAAGAGCCTGCTCAACCTGATGCTCTTCCCAGCCGACACCCTCAGGCCCACCTCTCGTTCTAGGCTTCGGAGATCAGCCTGCGGAGCAGCTGTACGGCCTTCTCCAGGTTTGCCGTCCTAGGCTCCGGGACGTGGCACTCGAGAGCCATGTAGTAGGCGTACCCGACCTCCTTCAGCGCTCTGAAGGGGCGGAGAAAGTCGGTATGTCCGAAGCCTGGAAGCCAGCGGTTGCTATCGGCTAGGTGGATGTGCTTCAAGTGCTTCGCAGCCATCCTGAGCGAGGCCGCAACGTCGGCTTCCTCGATGTTCATGTGGAAGAAGTCGGCCATCATTGCGACGCCCGGCGAGCCCACCGCCTCGATGATCTCGACGGCTTGCTCCAAGCGGTTCAGGAAGTGGGTCTCATACCTGTTTAACGGCTCGAGCAGCACGTACGACCCCACCTCCTCGGCGTACTTGCCCAGCTCCTTGAGCTCTGCGACGAGAAGCTCCCTCTCCAAGTGCCAAAAGCTCGGGTAGAGGGGCCTTAGGTCGGGTAGCTTCGGGCCACCGAAGGTGGGGACGACGATGACGCCCACCGCGCCTAGCTCGGCTGCCGCCCGCAGGCGCACCTTGATGTCCTCCACAGCCCTCCTCCTCTCCTCCCAGCTCGCCCCCAGCAGGTCGCCGCCGTAGCCGCTGCAGATCGTTGAAGCCTTGACCCTCACCGTTGATAGGGCCTGCTTGAGCTCGGGCAGGCGCCTCTCGATGTCGTGGCCCCAGAACTCGACACCGTCGAATCCCAAGCGCTCGGCTGCAGCCAGCTTTTCGGCCAGCGATTCGCCGGGGAGCAGGTTCTCCTGAACTGAGAGCTTCACGCGCTGGGAGGGCTGCGGAGGTAAAAATGCATTGCCGGGATCCGCTAGCGTCAAATACACCTCCGCCAGTGGTGCGCCGTGAGCGCCCCCCTCGCTAGGCTGAAGCGGAAGACGAGCGTTGAGAACCTGTGGCTCTACGTGCTAGCGGAGTTATGCAGGGGCGATGTATACCCCTACGAGCTCGTCAAGGCGATCGAGAGGGACTTCGGCTTCAGGCCGGGCAAGGTGCTCCCCTACGTGGTCCTCAGCAAGCTCGAGGATGAGGGGTTTGTTGAAAGCTACCAGGTGGAGAGGAGGAAGTACTACAGGGCGACGGAGGAGGGGAGGAAGCTTCTCATTGAGGGCGTCAACTACCTGAGGTCTCTAGCGGACAAGCTCATGGACGTGGCGGGCCTCGACCGAAGCCAGTGAACCCGGCTGCCGAGAGCTCTGCGTAGACGATGAGCGCGCAGAACGCGAGCGTGAGGGCGAGAAGGGTGAACTCCAGGGTTAGCCTCGCTTTATGCGATTTGACGCGCTTGAAGGCTAGCACGACGAGGCCGGGGTAGCCGTGGAGCACGGTGAGGGCGACGGCCGCGATCCTGAGGATGGGTGAGGTGTGTATTCGTGCCCAGAAGGCGTAGGTGAAGCCGAACTGCTGGAGCGCTCTCGAAATCATGCCGTAGCCGGAGAGGAGGTAGAGGAGCATGACTACAGCTAACGGCACCGACGTTGCGTCGACGAGCCTGATGTAGAACCTGACCCTCCGCGCGCTATCCACGCCGCATCCCCTCGATCAGCCTCCTCACCTCATCGAAGCTGCCCCGGTAGAGCTCTCTCGGCACGCCGACGGGGTAGACGTAGAGCGGGGCTTCGCCCGCCCGCGCGCTGATCGCTCTCGCTACGGCAGCGTCGTCGAATGCGCCGATCGCCACCGTACCGAGGTTGAGTGCTGTCGCCATCAGGTAGATGTTTTGGCCCACGTGGCCGGCCTCGAGGATCACGTACCTGACGCCCCGCTCGCCGTACCTACTCGTCGTCCTCTCGTAAACCGCGCAGATCACGATAGAGACGGGCGCATCCCTAACCCAGTCCTGGCGCCAAGAGGCTTCCCAGAGCTCGCGGCGCGCATCCCCTCTCCTGACGAGCGTCAAGGAGTGGCGGAAGGGGTTGTACCTGTAGACGCCCGCCTCCAGGTAGCCGCTCCCGCTCCTAACCCCCTTCTCGCCGATGACGACGTAGACCTCCAGCGGGTACGTTGCTCCGGCGCTGGGCGCCGTCCTGCGGTACCAGTCCCAGCCCGCGTGCTCCGTTACGCCCTGAGCGGCCCAGAGCAGGAGGGCGAGATCCTCAACATCCAGCGGCTCGTCCCTCCACTCCCTGATGCTCTTCCTGTGCAGCAGCGCTTCCTCCACTCTCATCTCGGTCTTCACTCTAGGGAGAGGGAGCAGAACCTCCTCACCAACCACGACGGCCTCCCCCACCGGCGCCTCACCCCCACGGTATAACAGGATTGCCGCCACCGCTACCGCGGCTGCCACGGCAGCTGCCAGGTAGACGAGCCTGAGCCGCATGGGTGAATGGCGGCAGGAGCCTTATTACTGTTGCCTGGGAGAAGGTTTATAACCATGAACTATTTCATGCCTGTGAAATAGTATGGTCCGCGTGATGCTGCTCGGCCAGGGCTACGCCGCCACCGTCTTCGCTTGGGGTCTCGCCCGGTTGAAGAAGGGTTTGATCGAGCCTTGGGGGGTTCCGCTCGCGAAGGTCGACTTCGGCGTCCCGATCGAGCGCCTCGAGATTGTCGCGAGCGTGGATGTTGACGCGAGCAAGGTGGGTAGGACGCTCTACGAGATCGCGGAGCGCTACAACCTCGAACCTGAGCCGGAGCTGGCGGAGGTCACTGTGAACCCGGGTTTGAGGCTGGCGAGCACCCCCTCCTTCATCAGAACCGCCGCGCTCGACGATCGGCTCCCGCTGGGGGACGCGATCGCCCGGTTCGAGGAGCTTCTGGACGACGCGAAGCCCGACGTTGTGTTCGACGTGACGACGACGGCGCGCTCGGAGCCGCTCCACGATTGGGAGGAGGCTGAGGAGAGGGCGCTCGAGGGCAAGCTCCCCCACCCGCAGGTTTACGCGCTCCTCACGCTGAGGAGGAGCGGGGTAGCGCACGTGAACATGCAGCCGGCCCACGTGGCCTGCAGCCCCGCTTTTGTCGAGCAGGCGCGGCTCAACGGTTCGCTGGTGCTCGGAGACGATGGCGCGACGGGGGCTACTCCGCTGACCGTCGACTTGGTCGAGCACCTGGCGGAGAGGAACAGGAGGGTGTTGTCCATCGCCCAGTTCAACATCGGTGGGAACACCGACTTCCTCTCGCTCACCGAGCCCGACCGGAACCTGGCGAAGGAGGAGACGAAGAGCGGCTTCCTCGAGGAGGTGCTGGGCTACGAGCCTCCCCACTTCATCAGGCCCACCGGCTACCTCGAACCCCTCGGCGACAAGAAGTTTGTGGCGATGCACGTGCAGTGGGTCTCCTTCGGCGGCTTCATCGACGAGCTGATCGTCAACATGAGGATCAACGATAGCCCCGCCCTCGCCGGATACATGGTCGACCTGGCCCGCCTCGCCTACGCGGCCCTCAGGGCCGGCGTCTACGGCACCGTGCCCGAGATCAACTCCTTCTACATGAAGAGGCCGGGGCCGCTAGGGCTCAAGCGGAAATCGAAGATTCTAGCCTACCAGGACCTGATCCGCTTCACCCATAAGCTCGCCGCCGCCCGCATCCCGCAGCAACCCCTCCTCCTCGAAGAAGTAGGGCGAGAGTGAAAAAGCTCCGAAGGGTTAAATGCTGGATGGTATGAGGAGAAGGGTCCTCGCGTTGGGAGCTGTTCTACTCGCGCTCGCTTCAGCAGCTTTACTGCACCGGCTTCTTCTTCCGGGCGAAGTGGCGCGGGAGTACGCTTTGGTGCGCTTCTACATACCGTGGGACGATGATGTGGAGAGCGCGACCAGCGTGAGCTACTGGCTTGCGAGCTGGGACAGGCAGATCGAGCGCGTGGTCGTGGGTGAGGACGGCCGCTTCTACGCCGGCGGCAGGAGGATCCGCTTCTTCGGTGTAAACATCGGCGGTGCAGCGTGCTTCCCCGAGAAGGGTGAAGCTGAGAGGGTTGCC
>JAVYQJ010000009.1 GCA_038731975.1 Thermofilaceae archaeon
GGCTCAAATGGACCCTTGCTCGGGTAAGGTATGTCTCTGAGAATCTGGCGGGGTTTTTCCACGAGCCTAGGGAGGTCTGAAGGTATAAGTGGTTAACCGGACAGCCGGCCTCTCTCAGTTAGCGTTGGCGTCGCAGCCCAAGGGATTGCAGCAAGCGATAAATTCCGCGGGTCCAACCGCGCGCCGTGGGGAAGTTGAACATCGTTGAGGAGCTTTACAGGTACTTTAGGGATGAACGTTCGAAGCATTCGAGGGAGCCCGGCGTCCACTGGGTCACAGACCTCGTCTCCTGCAGCTTGAAGGTGAGGTACGAGCAGCTCTACCCAGAGCTGAGCATGCCCGACGTCTTCAATCCCGTCCTCATCCAGGGGGTTCTCATCCACAAGGGCCTCGGCCTCCTGCTGGCCCAACTGCTCGAGGCGAAGGGTGTGAAGGTGGAGGTTGAGAAGGAGGCCTGTGTGGAGGTAGACCTCACTGCCGCAGGGCTGGCGGGTGGAAGGGTTCTCGTGAAGGGGAGGGCTGACATCATCGTATACCCGCCCAGCGGTAAGGGGGTAGGCATCGAGGTGAAAACCGCGAGATCGGATATTCAGCTACCCCTGGAGCATCACGTTGACCAGGTTCGGGCCTACAACACCATCTTCGACCTGGCTGAGAGCTACCTGCTTTACGTCACACCCGAGCGGATCACCCAGTTTGAAGTCGAGGAAAGAATGAGCGTAGAGGAGCTCGCCTTACGCGCCACCGAACACAAGGCCCCGAGGTACACGTGGGAGTGCAGGTACTGCAACTTCGGCGTACTGTGCCCGTACAAGGTCACGAAGTAGCTACCCCGCCTCCAGCGATGACGGCCGTATCTGCAGCATCCAGTAGACCCAGAGCTCTCAACTTCAGCCCAACTCTCGAGGCGATGAGGGCTGCAACTATGAGCGTCTTCAGAGGGCCGATGACCGCCTCGTAAGGGGATCTGGTGAACACCTTTACCCTAACTTCACCTACGAGCAGCTCATCCCCGGCCTTCAGATCCTTAACCTCCTGGCCGCGTACTAGTATGGCCCTCTTGAAGCCCCCACGCAGCTCGCAAACCCCGTCAGGCGTGGGAATGAGCATCGAGGAGGCACCACCGCCGATAATGCTAGCGACATCATCGAAGTCCCTGGGCAAAACTGCGAAGAAGAAAACCGGAGGTAGAATCTCTGCTCGATGCTTGAGCAGGAGAAGCAATTCCAAAGCCTCCTCTAAAAGAGGGGCTGCGGCTACCTCCTCGCCCATGAAGAAGGCCTGGAGCATCGGGTAGGCATACCCGAGCTTCTCCTCCAGGTGTTCGAGGAGCTCGATGAAGTCTCGAGGGAAAAAGACGGTGGACAGCCTCTCGATGAAGTGCTCACCGACCGCTACGTACACCGGCACGGACAAACTATGTAGCAACCGTCCAAAAACTCATCGGCTAATGTTCCTCCTGTAGAGTAGAGCCGCCAGGACTAAGAGGAGGATTGCCCATAAGGTGAGCTCGAAGATTGCGAGAGGGTTAATGCTGCTGTAGTAGCCGAAGGCCCAGCGGTATACATCGGACGCCAGAGAAACGGGAGTGTGCGCTATAGCATCCGCCAGTGGACCAGGGAACCGGAGTCTAAGCACCTCGCGCGGGTAGAAGACGTTGGAGAGGAAGAAGAGCGTGTAGTAGGTAAGTGCTCTAAACGTAGCTTGTAGATTGAAGTCCCTGGTTGATGTTGAGATGGCTATAGCCAAGGCAGACATCGAGGCTGAAAGCACGATCGAAGTGTAAGCGATGATGGCGGCCTGGTAGAGGTTCGGCACGCCGACGAGGGCGATGTTCAGCGCTATAAACGCGAGCTGATAGATGAGCCCCCTAAATGTGCCTCCCATTATGCGGCCCGCGATCAGAGCCCACCTCGACGCTGGCAGCGTGAGCAGGTAGTACACCACCTCCCTCCTCATCTCGGCGCCCACCTCCCTTCCTATCGAGAATGACGACGCGAACACCGACACGGATAGGACGCCTGTTGACATGAACTTGATGTAGTCCGGAATGTACTCTCTGTTCACTATGTTATTGAAAATCAGTGCGAATATGACGACGTCGGCCAGGTTCATCACAATCTGGCTGGCAAGCCAATGCTTAAACTTCCAGAATCTCACCAGGTCCCTGTAAGCGATCAGTAGGCTGCTCCGTAGTTCACCGTTCACCTCCAACCACCTCCTTCAAGCTTCCTTTCCACAATGTAGATCGCTAGCGAGACGAGACCGGCTGCGAGTCCAAGCAAGTACGCGGCCATCGTCACCGGGCTGGCAATCGCCAGAACCCTGTATTCCTCGAAGAAGAAGAACGTTCTTGCAAGATCCACCAGGTGGGAGAGTGGGTTCACCAGAGCGGCGTAATAATACGGCGCTACCCTGCTGAGAACGACAGCGGGGTAGAATATCGTGCTGAGCCTCACTATCACTGCGTCGATGATCCCGAACAGGATGTCCGTCGCATCGCCCGATTTCACGCTCAGCACCACGGAGAGCACGAGCCCCACGGTTCCGACGGAGAAGACCGCCGATGCGGCTAGAGACACTGCTATCGCCTCTGGAGGCCCTCCACCGAGCAGTATCAGGACTATGGCGTACATCGGGAGAGTGAATATGAAAGCTGCCAATCCTCCCCCCACAGCGCGACCTAGGGAGAGCACGCGACGCTTGATGGGTAGCGTAAGATGGTACTCTATTATCCCTTCCTCAAACTCTTCCGCCACTTCGTAGGCGTTCGAGACGCTGATCGAGAACAGCATGGAGGTGTAGACCCCGAGGAGGTAGAAGTGGTAGTAATCTAGCTGAGCCGAGATGATACCGCGGAACCTGACCATCGCGGTTAAAGCTAGGCCGAAAATCGAAACCTGGACTGCGAACCATGTTATCCTCATCAAAACGAAGATCCGGCGCCTCCACATCCTCATCAAGTCCCACTGCACGAGAAGGAGAATCGCCCTAAGATCGCCGGTTTGCATCAGCTCTCACCCAAGCGTGCACCGGTGAAGTAGAAGAACACGTCGTCGAGCGTCGGCTCCTGCACCATGATTCTCTTAACCCTCACTCCAGCTTCCAGCAGCTTGCTGACAATCTCGGCGGCTCGCTCCTCACCCTTGTTGAGGTACGCCACGATCCTATCGTTTTGCAGGATTAGCTTCCCCATACCGTCCAGCTTGGATAGTACCCTCTCGACCCTCTCTTTGGAGCCTTCAAAGCTAATCTCTACGACGTCACCGCCGGGAACCCGATCCTTAAGCTCTTTTACCGTGCCCAAGGCGCGCAGCTCGCCTTTGTAGATAATGGCGATCCTCTCGCAAATCCTCTCCGCCTCAAACATGTCGTTTGTAGCGACTATTATCGTTGAACCCTCATCCCTCATCGCCCTCACAACGTCCCAGAGAGCGTGCTTCGTCAGAACATCAACTTGTGCTGTGGGCTCATCGAAGATCGCCAGCTTTGGTCTCTGAATGAGGACCTTTGCGATCTCCAACTTCTTCCTGGTACCCCCACTCAATTGGTAAAACTGCTTGTTCCTGTGCTCCCAGAGCTCCAGCTTCTCCATCACTTCCCTAACAACCTGCTTTGCTCCGCTAGAGGAGTAGCCAACGATTTTCGCGTGCCAGAGGAGAAGCTCGTAGGGCGTGTCAACCCACATGGCTTTGGGCTCCTGGAACGCGATACCTACGTACCTTCTGACTATGTCGTCCTCCTTCGTTACGGAATGCCCGAATACGTAAATGTCCCCGCTCGTTGGCTTGTACACGGTCGCGATGGTGAGGAGGGTTGTGCTCTTACCCGATCCGTTGGGACCGAGTAGACCAAACATCTCCCCCTCATAGATCTCCAGGTTGAGGTTGTTGACAGCGACTACGTTCCCGAACTTCTTGGTGAAGCCTGCGATTTTAACGGCTACCCCCACGCGACACCCCCTCAATGCATCCCGGATAAAACTTCTTACGTTTGTAGCGGTTTACAAGTGTGTAGCGGGCCTAGAGGTTCACTATCGTTAATAGGCCTCGAAGGTATCCCAACCCCAAACCCACGGCGAGGATTGGATCGCGGCGTCCTTCGTACTCGACGGAAAGGTAGTTGCGATAGCCGGCGCTCTTCAGCCTCCTGACGATCGCCTCGAAATCGATGCAACCCTCGCCCGGCGCACAAGGCCTGCCCCACACGTCCACGTCCTTTGCGTGCACGTGCTCTACCCAAGCCCCTAACCGTTCAACAGCCTCCACTGGGCTGTCCCCAGCGAAGACGAAGTTGCCCGTGTCGAATGTTACGCGAAGATTCCTCGAACCCACCTCCTTCAGGATGCGCTCCACAACATCGATCCTGCTGAAGTGCCTACCGTGGTTCTCCACGGCCAGTACAACCCCCTCGCTAGCCGCGTAGTCCGAGACCTCCCTAAGAGCCTCTATCACCCATTTTTCCGCCTCTGCAGCATCGATCCCCTGCTTCAGATCCCCAGCGAAGACCCTCAGACGGGTTGCGTCAAAGCTCTTAGCGTCCGCCACCGCGGCTTTCACCCTATCAATCTCCCCCCTCCTTTCCTCAAGTGAGGGTTTAACGAAGTCGTTCGACGTGATGTAAATCGCGAGCTCTACGCCGAGCTCCTGAAGTTTGCGCTTAGCCTCCACCCTCTCCTCCCGGCTCCTCCAGTAGTAACCCAGGTCGACGGCATCAGCCCCGAGCCTGTGGGCGACTTCTATGAAGCGGGGAACCGTGAGCCTCCCGCTGAGCAGGTAGTCACGCAGGCTGTAGATTGTGACTGAGAGCTTCATCTCTCCACCTCTTTCAACGCCTTCTCGATCAACAACTTCAGGTTCTCTGCGCAGATCGATGAAGCGTACTCACCCGCCTCCGAGTACGCTGCTCCACCGGGGCGCTCGATCAGCTCTCGGGGCAGCTGGTGAGGCCTCCAGTGAGTCTCTAGCGATAGGAAGCCGTTGTAACGGTCTCTAACGAGAGCTTTTATTTGCTCGAGCCAGTTTACCTCCCCCTCTCCGATGGGGACAAACTCATGGCCTTCAGGCTTCCTTCTACCGTCTTTCACGTGAACGTGAACGAACATCCCGCGCACGTAGCCGTAGCCGTCCGGGTAGGGGCGCTCGCCCTCCGGATCCCACACGTCGTTGCCCGGATCCCAGACTCCGCTCACCACGGCGGGCTTCTTAACCGCTTCGAGGAATTGCCTTAGCCGGAAACCGTTATTTACGTGGGTTGAAGGCTCGTTCTCTACGGCCAGTACGACGCCCTCGTCGGAGGCGATGTCGACCGCGGGCAGGAAGGCTTCGAGAACCCTGCTTAACCGCTCCTCGAGGCTTCCCGTGCGCCAGAATGTGAAAACCCTGATTACCTTCGTGTCAAGCGACTTTGCCAGAGCTATGCATCGTTTTAGTATCGACAGGTGCTCCCTCACCATGATCTGGGAATCCAAGTTGCACTTGAATACTGGCGACGCAATAGCGCTCACGCAAAGCCCCCTCCTCTCAAGTTCGGCGCGGATCTCCCCGGAACGATCGAGTAGGTCCTGGGGAGGCCTGTTCCAAAGCGTCCTGATTTCGATGCCGTGGAACCCGTACCGGTCGGCAAAATCGACAACCCGCGAAAGCTCCTGCGAGACTTCATCGGTTATCACTGACAGCTTAAGCATCGAGCCTAGAACGTCAAGCACGTACAAATGCCTTGTGGGGCAAAACTTGAAATAAAGGCTTTCAGCGATTATTCCGGGCGATGAAGAGCCTACGGCCCTTAAGCGGTGACGATTAAGCTGTTAGCGGAGCCCCCACTCCGCCCTGAGACGAGGGTTCCCAATCGTTGCAGCGCTGGTGTGCGCAGCGTGGTATGGGGCCTCTAGCCGAGCTGAACGCCGTAGAGCTTCTCTATGTTGGTGACGAGGATCCTCCAGGCTTGCTCCTCGTTTAAAACCCCTTTCTCGATCAACCTTGAGAATGTCCTGCTTATGCTCCAGGGCGCCACTACTGCTCCCGGGCGCTTAGGATCGTCCAGGAAGTCGCTCTCAACCACGAAACAGGTTGAACAAGCTAGCGCGGCCTTCAACTCGTTCTCGCGGGCGGGGACTGAGGGTAAGAGACCCCTTTCGTAGGCGTAACTCGAGTATGACCCCTCGGCGTGGTGAAGCACGAACTTCCCTCCCCCAGCCTTTATCCGCGAAGCCAAATCATCGATAGTAGCTTTCCCCCCTCGCTCGACGTGGAAATGTACTGGGCAGTCCAGCTGTCGCGCCATATCCACTACTTCGTTCAGCACGGTGTTGCAGGCCTCAACCACTTCTTCAGGTGCTTGCCAGTGGGGGCGTCCGACCTCCCCCAGACCCTCAGCCTCTCCGTTCTTGACGTGCTTCGCAGCTAGCCTGTACGCGTCAAGGATCATCCTAGCGGCCTTATCGGGTTTTACCCCGGAGGTTATAAGCCTCGTAAGCTCAGCGGGGTGCGGGCCAAGTATCACGGCGACTTTTACCCCTTCCCGCTCCAGCTCCCTCGCTACCGTGATGGTGGCCCGATAGACCTTCTCATAGTCCTCAGCTCTTGTCACGCTAACGCCGTAGCTCCACGACAGCAGGTTTACAAGACCTACAAACCAGCCCCCCGAGTCGATGAAGCGCTTCGCGAAGGCCCTCACCCCCATGCCTCCCGTGGGGTTCAAATGGCAGTGGTTATCTCCTACTCTCAACATTGCGTATCGCCCCCCTGAGCTCCACCCTCGTTACTATAGGCCTGTAGCCTGGGGCAACCTTCATGACCTCTGATACGATGCTGTCTAACTTATCCTCCTCGGCAAGGGCGAAGAGCGAGGGTCCAGCACCCGATATGTTGAAAGCCAATGCGCCAGTGCGCAGCGCCGCCCTCTTCATCTCCCAGTACCCCGGTATGCTGCGCGCCCTCACGCTCTCAACGATCCCACCGTCGCTAGCGAAGGAGATGCACCTCTTAATACCCCGCGCAAGACCCGCTGCGAAGGCTGCAGCGGTAAAAGCCCAGTGACTGGCATCCCTCAAGCTGACAGACTCGGGAAGAATGCACCTCATCGCTTTGGTCTTCTGCGCGTGGGGAGACTGCCTGAAGAATACTACGACGTGGAGCCAGCTGGGTGGCTCAAGCACGACGTGGAGCCGAGGGTTCTGAGGGTCGATTAGAACGATTCCGCCTAGGAGGGAGGCCGCTGCATTGTCGTAGTGCGCTGAGCCCGCCGCTAAGGCTTCGCCGGCTCCCGCCGCCTCTAGGAGCTCAGCTACGCTCGCCCCGATTCCCAGAAGTTCGTTCACCGCGACAACGGTCGCGGCTGCGCTTGCACCGGAGGAGCCTAACCCCGAGCCCACGGGAACCCCCTTCCGAACCCTGATCAGGACTCCGGTCTCCCTCCCGTAGACCTTCGTCAACAAATGCTGCGCAGCTGCATAGGCCACGTTCATCCTCCCCGAGGGCACGTTCTCTCCCTCCGCTTCGACCTTCAATTCTCCACCTGTTTCCTCTGCTACGACCTCATCGTAGAAGGCCTCAATAGCCATCGCTGCCGCGTCGAAGAGGCAGCCCAGGTTGGCTATGCTAGCCGGCGCCCTAACCACGACCCTGCCGGGCATTACGTTGAACAGCTGCGACGCCGCATGTTTTAAAATGCTAGCGGGGAGGCTACCGCGTGAGGTTCGCGACGGAACTCGTTCACGGGCACGGTTACTTCGATGAGAAGACAGGTGCGTTTATTCCCCCGATCTACCAAACGGCAATGTTTGAGCAGCCTGAGCGAGCTACGGGCGAGACGAGATTGACGGACAGGGGTACTGAACTTAAGTACTCGAGGGAGGAGAACCCCACTGTTCGCTCCCTTGAGCGTGCACTAGCTGCTGCAGAAGGGGCAGACGATTCCCTCGCCTTCTCCAGCGGGATGGCTGCGATCTCAACCGCGTACCTCGCTTTACTCAGGAGCGGGGCTCGGATTGTTGTGACCATGGAGGGGTACGGGACAACTATTCAGTTGGCCTCGGATCTGGGGAAGTTCGGCGTAAAGTCTGTGAAGGTTTGGCCGGCAGCCGAGGCGTTCATCGAAGAAGTGAGGGGAGGGGACGTAGTGCTAATCGAGACGGTCACCAACCCGACGCTGAGGGTGGTTGATGTGCCGGAGATCGCAAAGAGGTGTCGAGAGGTGGGGGCGACGCTAATCGTTGATAACACCTTCGCGTCGCCGGTCGTCTTTAAGCCGATCCGGGCGGGAGCACACATGGTTGTCGAGAGTCTCACCAAGTACATCGCCGGGCACAACGATGTGCTGGGCGGATGCATAGCCGGCCCTAACGGCTCAATCAAGGAGCTGTGGGAGTGGCGGAGGAAGCTTGGCACAGTGATGAACCCGTTTGAGGCTTTCCTCGTGCTGAGGGGCTTGAAGACGCTGGAGATCAGGTACGAGAGGGTCTCGCGCACAGCACTGGAGCTGGCGGAGTTCCTGGAGGACCATCCGAAGGTTGTGGAGGTACTGTACCCCGGGCTTTCTTCGAGCCCTTACAAGAGCATCGCTGACAGGATCTTTGAGAGGAGGCTGTACGGTGGAGTGCTATCATTCAAGGTTAAGGGCGGCAAAAACGAGGCGTTGCAAGTGTTGCGAAGGGTCCGCGTTATCCGACCGGCGCCCAGCCTAGGGGGCGCTGAAAGCTTGCTGACGTACCCCGTGATCAGCGCGGCTAAAATGATGCCGGAGGAGGATAGAGTCAAGCTGGGGATTACCGACAACCTGCTCCGCCTCTCCGTGGGCTTAGAGGATCCGGAGGATCTCAAGGAGGATCTGTCCTCCGCCCTCGAGTAAGAGATATAGGGATGAGTTATTCTTGATTCCGCGATGAAGCCAGAGGAAGTTTTTGGAGTAAATGCGGGTAAAGTCTGGAAGGCTCTAAAGGAGGCGGGAAAGCCGCTGACCGTCAGGGAGATCGTCCGGGCTACTGGCTTAAAACTCACAGACGTGTATGGTGCTCTGGGCTGGCTGGGAAGAGAGGGTAAAATCGAGATCATGAGGGAAAAGAAGAGGTTAATGTACAAGCTCCTCGAGTGAACATTTATCCGTCAAAGTCTTATGGGGTAGCGAGCTGGGATCTTGTGAGAAGGAGTGAGATAGCCAAGCTCATTGATTACGCCCTGGTTCACCCCACCCACACCATAAGCGATGTTGAAAGAGCCTGCTTGGAGGCCATCAGGTTGGGTATAGGAGCCATTTGCGTTCTACCCCCCTTCATAGGGTTCACGGCCAAGAAGCTGGCCGGAACCGGGTGTAAGGTATGCGGCGTAGTAGCCTTCCCCTTTGGTGCAAGCCCGACGGAAGTGAAGGTCAAGGAGGCGGTACTGGCTGTCGAGCAGGGGGCCGATGAGATAGATTTCGTGATGAACATCCCCCTATTCAAGTCTGGTAGGCTTGATGAGGTGCAACGCGATATTGAGGCTGTGACGAGCGCGGCCAAGCGGGCCGGTGAGAAAAGAGGAGGGGATATCGTCGTTAAGGTGATAATCGAGACGGGCTACTTAACCCCTGCTGAAATAGTCAGAGCGAGCAGGATTGTAGAAGAGGCTGGGGCGGACTTCGTAAAGACGTGCACCGGCTTCGGGCCTCGAGGGGCTACGATTGAGGACGTTAACCTGATTCTAAGCGCTGTAAGTAGGGCGAAGGTGAAAGCTGCGGGCGGCATCTCAACATACGAGAAAGCCGTTGAGTTCGTGAAAGCGGGTGCGTCTAGAATCGGGACGTCGCGCGCCGTAGAGATCCTCAACGAGGCTCCCGAGTAAGGCTGATTAACGCCCTATTGACGCCCGTCACGCCCCTTACGCGCCTTATATCCTCGATTAACTTAAACACTCTCTCGGAACCCCCCTTTACCACTAGAGCTTCGATACACTCATCTTCGCTCGCATGCACGTGCAAAGTGGAAACTATTACATCGAGATACTGGTGTCCCAGCCTCCTTAAACGCTCAGCCGTGCGGTGCCCTGTAAACCTGTAAGTGACAAGTCCTATGACTGTTCCTCTAACGTCTTCACGAGAGCTCTCGAGGAGCAGCCTCACGGCTTCAGCGATGGCTTGGCTCCTGCTCCGAAATGAACGGGCAGCGATTTTGTCGAGCTCGGCCAGAAGCTTCTCTGGTATAGTGATCGACACGCGTACTCTCCTCCCGCCCACTCAGCGCCGATTCTAGGGAGAGCTAAAAATGTGGTGGGGAAGCGAAAGCGCTTTTAGGCGGGTTAAGAGGGGTTTGGCGCGCCTATGAGCGCGGTCGGGCGTAGGGCGTTCATCGTTAGCTACCGGCGAGGCAGCAACTCGCAGAACGAACGTTACGTGATACTGGAAGTTGAAGGTGTGTCGAGCGGGGCGGAAGCGGCACGCTTTATCGGAAGGAAGGTGGTGTACCTTCTACCCAACGGCGAGAAGGTGCAAGGGAGAGTAGTTAGAGTGCACGGACGCGGCGGTAGATTGATCGCGAGGTTCAGGAGACCGCTACCCGGTCAAGCCCTTGGGAAAACGGCACTGGTCATCTGAATCAACCCGTGCCTGAAGCCATTACGTTTATTTAATCGCTCGAAACTTTATACCTACGAGCCTAATGGGGCCTGCAAGAGGTACAGTAGTTGAGGTGGAGGTCGACCACCGGAGGATACCGTATGCTGAGTTCGTGAAGATACTGAGTAGTTTTAATGGTAAGATTATCTCGCGCGACGGGTTCTGGCCCCTCTCCAGGTATAAGGTGCTGGTACCTCGGAAAGGGGCTAGAGAATTGATCAGAATCCTTGAGGAGGCTCAACGTAGCGAAGCTTAAGCTTCGCTAACTCCCTTAAAACGGATTCTACAAAACTATCTACCTCCTCCCTTCTAACCCCCTTCTTCGAGGCCTCCCTCTTGACTATCTCCTCAACCACCGCGTAGCGCTTGTACCGCTCGTTTAACTCCTTCCACGGCAAGCCGGCGAAGGCCTTAGCGATCCTTTCATCGTAGGGGAGCACGCCACGGAGCATCAGGACGGCGATTATGGGGTAGCCGACGTACCCCCTGAACCTAGTCCCGTTGTCATTGCTGTAAGCCTCGCCTCTCTCCGGGTCTACGTAAACCCTGTACTCCCTATCCCCCATCGAAGAACCTACAACAGCTTCCTTACCACTTATGAGGCTAACTCGGCCATCCGCGATGGAGCCAAGCGCCTCTAATACCTTTATTCTTGGAGGCATGTCCAGCACTTTGCCTACAATGGCCACGTTAGACGAAACTCCCTGATCCTAATAACGCTTTCCGTGCAGATAGTGTGAGTGAGCCGCCGGGATCTGGTTAACGGGAAAGCTTTTGAATTAGGCTCGCAAGCGAATAATGGTGCTGGTGCACTTCACTTTCAGTAGCGGCTGCTCCTCGGCGATTTCTCCCCCCTCGACCTTCACCTTGCGCTCTGTCCTCGCGATGAGCAAACCGGGCTCCTTCAGCTTGAGAACGGCTTCGTCTTCAAAGATGCATGCGTGATCGATGCCTCGAGGCATGATATAGACGTTGTTTAAACCCACAGGGTCTAGCCAGCCGCGCCTGGGAGCTATTATGAACAGCTTCACCCCCATCGGTTCGAGCTCGAATTGCAGCTCACCATCTCCCAGTTCCCCGCTGAAGTACTCGTAAACCCAGTACTTCCCCGGTGGGAGCAGCGCGTCAGGGGGTGCCACATGGCCTCTCACCACAGCGTCATCCCTATGGATGTTAAAGGCCGCTACGATGCCATACGTTCCGACACCATCCACGGTGACATGGGTGAAGATCTTGAGGGGGACAGCCTCGTTATAGGGATCGCGCATGAGGCTATCCTCGGTGGGTAGGGCTGGAAAATCGGGGAGAGGTAAGCTCCCGTCGCTGAACGCGAGTGGCTTAACGATCTCCGCTACTGTTTTCCCGGGCTCATCCGTCACGTAGACGGGACCCCCGCTGACTGCTCGGGCTACGGCTTGCTGGAGGGCCCATGGATCGTGGCTCTGGAACATGTCCCAGTCGGGCCAAACGACTTGAGACATGAACAGGGCATTGTAAGCGTTAAAGTACAGGTGGAGCTTGTCCCTCGACTTCCTGTGCGGAACTATGTAGTCGACGCAGTTCCTCGCAACCGTTGAGCGTAGCCAGTTGAAAGCATTCTCAGGCTGCTGGGCCATGCAGTTGAGAACCTCCAGCGAGTTCACGTAAGCCGCGGCTTCAAGACCCTCGTGCAGCTCGCGCGCAGCCCTCTCGATGGGGGTACGCCCAGAGTAGGCGTAGCCGACGAAAGACTGATTATCGACCTTGACGAAGTCGAAACCCCACCTCCTAAGCTCGGTGTACCAATCCTTGAAGAGCTCGAAGGCTTTCAGCGGGTTGGGTACGAGGTAGTTGTCTATCTCGACCAGATGCTCGCGCCACCGCTCGGCGAGCTCGCTACCCTTAGCTACTCCACCCCAGTGAACGTTGAGCGTGTGCCAGAGTCCGACGTACTTGGCGCCGAGCTTCTTCAACTCGCTAATCAGGGGGGCGAAGCCTCCCGGGAACTTTCTCTCATCAGGGAGCAGCCTCCTTATCCTCTGCCCAGGCCACGGGGCCGTCTCCTCGTCCTGCCACCCGTCGTCGATGAGGACGAAGCCCGCTTTAACCCCCTTTTCGAGAAGCGATTTATAGGCTGCCAGGACCTTCTCAGCTGTCGGTTCACGCCAGCACGCGTTCCAGCTGCACCAACCCAGGTAGCGGAACACGTCGGGGAGACTCTTGTTCCTCCTTAGGGTTTCCGGCTTTCCCAGCAGTGTTAACGTTGCCTCGTAAGCAGCCTCAACGGCCCTGTAGGGGCTTGGTGAAGCCGAAAGGGTTAGGAGAAGGGCTTTCTTCCATCGCGTGGGCGCAGCGCCGTGAAGTAGCACACTAAACTCCTTACCGTCAAATTTGGAGATGTATCCTCGAGCACCCGAGTTTGACACAGGCAGGATGAAAAGGTAGCCTTCGGAACCCCTACAAAGCAACTGGGAAACCTTCAGGTTCCTAGGTAGACCGTCGAAGCTGGACGCGTGGAGGGGGTAGCTCCACGGGCAGTACTCGAATTCTCCCGCCTCCCTGAGTTGAGGGTACTGGTAAGGCTCGGGCGCGTCTTGAAAATACCTGTCCGGGTCGTAGGTGAAGTGGTAGAGGAGGAGCCTATCAAACCCCTCCAGCCTCGCCCTCAGCTCGGCTACAAGTCCGCTCTCGCTCGCTCCTTCAGCCTCTGCAACGATAACCGTCGTTTCAGCGCTCGGCTCGATGAAGTGCAGCACACCAACCCCCTCCGGGTACCGCACGCGAGCAACCCCCGGCAGCAGCTCGATAGAGGTGGGGTCCGACGGCTCCCTGACTAAGGCGAGCCTGGGCTTGAAACTGAACCTGAAACCAGCTTTCTCAATCGAGATCTCTACGCCTGAAGATGAGATTCGCGCCACGAGGATCGACGACGAAGGGTCGGTATTAAATGTGATCATGTTTTTATAACGCCCAACAAATTGAACTTAGGAGGGCATTGGCAAGGGTCGTTGAGGTGCACACGAGTTCTCTCTCGTTCGTGAAGATGGTCGATAGATCGAGCACGTTGCTCGTAGTACCCGTGCCGAGCAGAAGGGGGGGCGGGAGAGCGCTGCTTCTCTTCGTCGCCAGGAGCAGGGGTAGAAAATCGAGGTGGTGGTCACCAACGATCGCTCTCGCGGGCCGCCCGTTAGTCTCCCTGATGGAAGCCTTGAGGGGGGCCGAAAGGTGGAGGGGAGGAGTAGCGTTCAAATCCAAGAGTGGCTTCTTCATAGCATTCAGGCGTAGGGGGGCTGAAGGCCTCCTCCTCATCGGGCGGGGAGGTGCCCCCTTCGCCTCGTTCAGGCTGAGGAAGAGCGATGCCGCTAAGCTCGCCGAAATGCTAGAAAGAGCTTTGAGCTGGCCTCCAGCCGAGCTACCCACACCTCTCTCATGGAAGGTTAAGGAGGCACTCTTCGGGAGGTACGTCAGCTGAGTAGACCATACCTCCTTAAAGAGCTCCTCAGGTTTTCGACTATTGTCCCCTCTACTTCAACCCCGTCAAGCAAGTAGGCTAGGAGTAGAGCGCCAGCGACGGGCGGCAGCTCAGGCTTGATCAGCTCCACTTTGAATTGCTCCTCAAGGTGCCTCTTAAAGGGCTCGAGGATCACCGGCCCAGCCCTAAAAACTCCGCCTACAGTCGCAACTTTGATCGGTTGCTCACCCCTCATGCTCAGCTTGTCTACGAGGGCTACGACGTGAAGCGCTAGGTGCTTCGCGGCTTCTTCAACGATCCTTCGAGCGACAGCATCGCCAGCGCTAGCGAGCTCGGTTACGATGGGGGCGAGCTTCGCTACATCGCTTATGCTCATCTTCTCCACGTAGAGCTTCCTCAGAATCTCGTCCGGCGATGAGATGCCTAGAGCTTCCAGAATCCTCGTAGTAAGGGCCGTCTGAGCCCCTCTGCCGTCGAAAGCCCAGAGGACGGCACGCAGGGCTTCGCAAGCGATGTAGAAGGCGCTTCCTTCATCGCCCACTAGGTAGCCCCAACCGCCGCATCTCGCGTACTCGCCCCTCCTGTTCCGTGCTCCGGCAACAGACCCGGTGCCAGCAATCACTATGACCCCCGGCTTCCCGAGCGTGGCACCGACGAGGGCTATCTCAGCGTCGTGCCGGACGTAGACCCTTCTCCCGATGATGCGCGGAACAGCCTTCTCTTCGAAGAGCTTGAAGTCGTAGGCTGTATCCATCCCAGCTAAGCCCAGCACAACCACGTCCGCCGAGCCGGCGCCAGCTGGAGCGAGCGCGCCCCTGATAGCGGTGTTTATGTTCTCCACCGCGCCATCGAGGCCCACCACGTGGTAGTTGCTGGGGCCACTTTCGTGAACGCCAATCACGTTTCCCCGCTCATCTGCCGCAACCGCAAGAGTTTTCGTTGCACCACCGTCTACACCCACGCGCAGTTTCCCAGGCATGATCGGGTAGAAGTTGTGCTGATAAATGAGGGTGACGCAAGTCTTAACTAAGTGAGAGCGAGAGTATGCTCCTGTGGAGGAAAAGTTGAGATGGTTTGTAGAGGCGCGTTTCGGCATGTTCATCCACTGGGGGCTATACTCGCTGCTCGGTCGGGGGGAATGGGTAATGTTCCTGGAGGGAATCCCCCGCGAGGAGTACGCGAAGCTGGCTGAAAGCTTTAGGGCTGAAAGATTCGATGCGGAGGAGTGGGCTCTCACCGCGAAAGAGGCAGGTATGCGATACATAGTCCTCACAGCTAGGCACCACGATGGTTTCAGCCTGTTCGATACTAAGCTCTCCGACTTCAAGTCGACGAATACCCCGGCTGCCCGAGACGTGGTTGCCGAGTACGTGGAAGCCTGCAGGAAAGCCGGGTTAAAGGTCGGACTATACTACTCCTTGCTTGACTGGAGATGGGAGGAGTACTGGAGGGGGCCACAGAGAGATCCAAAGGGGTGGGAAAGGTTCCTCGAGTACGTGCACGGACAGGTTGAGGAGCTCTGCAGTAACTACGGCCGGATTGACGTACTCTGGTTTGATGGGGGTTGGCCCTACAAACCAGAGGATTGGAGGGCCCAGGAGCTCCTAGATAAAGTGAGACAGCTGCAGCCGCACATTCTCGTTAACAACAGGACCGGGCTTCCTGGGGATTTCGACACGCCTGAACAGCATGTGCCGTGGTGGTCGCCGCCTAGGAGGGCTTGGGAGACCTGCATGACGATGAACGACAGCTGGGGGTACTTCGAAGGGGACAGGAACTGGAAGACTCCCCGCCAGATCATCAGCACGCTGGTTCAAGTCGTCAGCTTAGGCGGCAACCTCCTGCTGAACGTGGGACCGAGAGGTGACGGAAGCTTCCCTCCAGAAGCGGTCGAGATTCTCTCCCACGTTGGCTCGTGGCTCCGCAGGAACGGCGAGTCAATCTACGGTGCAACAGGAGCTCCATTCACAACCACAGTGGGCCCGACGACGATGAAGGGAAACAAGGTGTACGTTCACGCACTTCGTTGGCCTGGATCAAAGATCTCAGTGGCCAACGTAGGCTTCAGAGTACTAGGAGCGCGCCTGCTAGCGGACGGTAGAGAGCTAAAGTTCAGGCAGGACGGAAGCAGGGTTTTCTTAGAGGGTTTACCCCCTCAACCCCCAGATCCCTACGATACTGTGATCGAGCTGGAGATAGAACTCCGATAGGGCGCAGGCATATTACCTTCCTCCCTCCCCATTACCGCGTGAAGGTAGGTGTTATCGGCTGTGGGAGCATCGGAAAGGTGCACATTAAGAATCTGAAAGCTGTAGGAGCTGAAGTTGTCGCGGCTTGCGATATAGATGAGGAGGAGTTGAAGTACGTTAAAGCCAACTTCGGCATCGATAACCTATACAGGGACTACCGCGATTTAATTGCGCGCAGCGACATCGATGCCGTCGTTGTTGCTACGCCGAACTACCTGCACCACAGGATGACGATTGACGCACTCCGGGAGGGGAAGCACGTCCTTTGCGAAAAGCCTCCAGCGCTCACAGCCCGGGAAGTTAAAGAGATGTACGATGAGGCCCGCAGGCGCGGGAGAGCACTCCTCATCGGTCTCACTCTGAGGTTTAGAGCCGATAGCCGGGCTTTGAGGAAGTACGTGGAGGAGGTCGGTATAGGAGAGGCTTACTACGCCCACGCCTCCCTACTGAGGAGGTCCGGCATCCCAGGCTACGGCAGCTGGTTCACGCGCAAGGCTGAAGCCGGTTCGGGGCCCTTGTACGACATCGGCGTCCACGCGCTGGACATCACCATGTGGTTGATGAACAATTTCCGTGCAAGGGAGGTTTACGCCTCAACCTACGCCAAGTTTGGTCCGCGCGGGAAGGGTTTGGGCACTTGGGGCAAGCCAGTTCCGGGAGGCCCCTTCGATGTCGAGGACTTAGCGTCTGCAATGTTCAAGATGGAGGATGGAGCTACAATCTTCCTTGAGGTCAGCTGGGCAGCCCACATCGCGGGTGATAGCTTCCGCGTACTGGTGCTGGGCGAGAGGGGAGGGCTTGAGTTTCCGGGCGCGAAAGTTTACAGCGAAGAAGGGGTCCTTGTTGATAAACAGCTTAGGTACCAAGAGGAGGATCCTTATGTCGTTGAGATGCGCCACTTCGTGGAAGTCGCAGAAAAGGGGGTGGAGCCCATTACAAAACCCGATGAGATGGTCGGTCTGCAGGCTGCGCTTGAAGCGGCTCTCAAGTCGGCAGCTGAGGGTAGAGTGGTGAGGGTTTCAGAAGTTCTTTAGAGGCTCTTGGCAGCGCGCTGCAGCTCAAGGAGGATCTTTGTAACTTTGTAACCCCACTGAACAGAGGGGAGAGGCTCAACCCCTTTAACGATGCACTCCACGAGGTGATCAACGGATTCGTGGTAGTACGGTCTTATTCCTCCAATCTCCTTCCTGCCGAGCACCCTTGTGGAACCCTTCGCCACCACTGTGATCTGAGGGGTCCACGGCTCAACTGTCGCAGCGCCGTCAGTGCAGTAAATCTGGATTGGTGGTGCGCGAAGGCCGTGGAAGGTGACGTAGTTGGCGAGAATCACCGCTAGGCCTCCATCATATTCGAGGATCCCTGCGAAGTTATCGAACGCTGTGACTTCAACGGGTAGAGTAGGCTGAACGTCGTGGAAGTAGTAGGTGCCACGCCCATACGTGTCCGGGCGTATCGAGGCTGTCACCGTATCAGTATCGATAATCAACCTAGTTTTCAGGAGTATCGAGCCGAGCGCAGCCACGCGTTTCGGCTCTCCGAAAAGGGTTAAGAGTCGAGCTACATCGTATACCGCTAAGTCAAAGAGTACGCCCCCACCCGCCTCCTCTTTCAGGAATGCCTCCGACCACATGGGTCCGCTGTGCCCCGTGTGCCACACTGAGAAGCAGTGGCGCCCCAACCGGGTGAGCTCTGCTTTCAACACTCGGTAAAGGGGGGAGAGGAGCGCGTCGGATGGCTCTGCAAGGGCGATTACACCGCTCTTCTCAACGCTCTTCACTACCTTCTCGGCGTCCTCAAGCGAAGTAGCCATTGGTTTTTGGACGATGAAGTGCTTGCCTTGCTCGGCGGCTCTGATTGCTAATGGAGCGTGAGATTCGTGGCTCGTCGCGATCACGACTGCCTCCACCTCTGGATCCGCGAGAAGCTTCTCCGGATCTGGGTACCACCTTTCCGCGCCCCACAGCTCAGCGCTCCTCCTAGCCCTCTCAGCGATCTTATCAGATACAGCTACAAGCCTATGGTGCCTAGCAATGTAGGGCAGGTAGTAGTTGTTCGCCACGTTTCCACAGCCGATGACGCCGAACGATACTTTCCTACCGGTGCTCATCGCACTGTTCTCTAGTCGCGGGTTTAAACGGCTTGCTCATGAGCTGCCCCAAGCGGACTCTCCGGCCTGCAACGATCTCGTACCGCACCTTGGGGAGCTCCAGTCTGCAACCGTAGTCCGCAATGCTCCTCGCACGTCCCGTCACGGCTGAAAAAGCCTCGTCATCCTCAAGGAGGGTTAAGAGGTAGGCAGCCAGTTCCTCGCTGAAGAGCACGCCGCTGGCCGTGACAGGGTAGCAGTAGGGCAGGTGAATCTCCACCCCCTCACCTCTCAGGACTACTCCGAGAGCAACCTCGAGGAGCGAGAGTTCTTCCCCCTCTGCTACCCGCGCAGCGATGTAGGCTGCCCCGTCGATGCTCAGCTGGCAGGAGCCTAAGGTTCTCGACTCGGCGTTCAACCTTTCGGTCAACAGCTTCCTGGTTCTCTTTCGGGGTGGGAAGTCGCCCATTATCCCTCCAATCACAACGTACTCGAAGCTGTCAAAGTCGTCCGGCGAGAGGGGTTTGACGGCCGAAGGATCGAGCACGAGAATCCGTTCCCCCTCCGTCAACTCCCCCACGCTAAACTCGACAACCTCGGCGAACGGTTGCAGACACTCCTGCTCGCTCCTCTCCTTGACGTTCGTGATCAGTAGCTCTCCGACAAGTTCAGCCGCGTGCTTGTACTCCAAATACACCCAGGGGGAGACTGTCGGCTCGAGGTGCTCAATTACGAACTTCGCCATCCCGCCTAGGTAGAGGGTTAACGTTTTTCAACCTATAAGCTACGCCCTCTCCGGGCAAACCGTGAGCATCATTGCGGAAGGGGGATTCCCCTGCTTGCTGCAGATTAAGCCGCGTGAGAGAGCGCAAGCATCAGTCATAGCAGTCGGCTCCGTGCAAGAGACGGCGAGCTGGATGGTACGCAGGCTCAGGGCGATAGGTTACGAGGTTAAGCTCGTGGCGAACGTTGAGGTGTTGAAGAGTGCCATCGAGGAAGCTATCGCGAGCGCGCTCAACGAAGTTGACCTCGTAGTGATTGTGGGCGGCATCGAGTTGGGCTCTGCACCCGCCTTCGAAGCGGTGGCGTCAGTGCTCGGCAGGCAACTAGTTGAGGACGAAGAGGCTAAGCGCATGGTGGAGGAGTACCACCACTTCATCGCTGGGGGTTCCGAGCTCGCGTCGCCGGAGGAGTATCGCGTGTTCTATACTCTGCCCGACGGTTCGATTGTGCTCCGAAACCCGAAGGGGCCTGCTCCAGGAATCTTACTCGAGGAGAACGATAAGTACCTATTGTGCGTACCGGGGGCTCTGGCAGAAGCAGGAGCTATAGTGGAGGAGGAGGCTGACCAGTACATAAGAGAGCTGCTCGGAGTTCGCCTCTCCGCCTCAGTTCACATAATGACTAAGAGCTGGGATGAGGAGGGGCTCTGGCGCGTCGCGGAAGAGGTTTCCAAAGCAGCTCCGTGGGCTTTCGTGCAGGTTAAGCGGAACGTCTTCTCAAAGGATGGTTGGGGCGTGACGATCACTGTGTTCGCTAAGACGCCCAGCGATTTGAGCGAGAAGCTTGTGAAGGCAGTGGAGTTAACAGAGGAGGAATTGAGGAGAAACAATATTCAGTTTCTCGAAAAGAACCTGAACGAGCTGCTGTAATCCTCGGGGGTAGACCGTGGTTAGTGTCTTCAGAAACCTACCCTCTCTTCACCACTCAGGCTGGGAATAAATCATCACATCTGCAATCCGATCTGCGATGTGGATTTAAACCTATTTGCGGACGGCATTGGGGCTGAGTATGCGTCTCGTGTTCATGGGGCCTCCCGGTGTTGGGAAGGGGACATATGCTTCGGCGATTTCTGAAAGATTCGGAATCCCGCACATTTCGACAGGCGACATAATTAGGGAGGAGATCAAGAAGGGCACGGAGCTGGGCAGGAAGCTTAAAGAGTACGTGGAGAGGGGGGAGCTCGTCCCCGACGAACTTGTGACCGAGCTTGTGCGCGCCAGGCTTAGCCAGGAGGACTGCAAGCACGGCTTCATCCTCGACGGTTACCCACGTACGCTAAGGCAGGCGGAGGACCTGGATAAAATGACGAAAATCGATTTGGTGCTGAACTTCGTAGCCCCAGATGATGTCATCGTCGATAGGATTAGCGGAAGACGAATCTGCAGGAAATGCGGTGCTATCTACCACGTCAAGTACATGCCTCCAAAAGTTCCGGGTGTCTGCGATAGATGCGGCGGCGAGCTCTATCAGCGGGAGGATGATAAACCGGAAGTTGTGCTGAGAAGGCTTGAAGTGTATAGGCAGCAATTTGCACCCATAATTAATTACTACAAGGAAAGGAACCTCATTGTTGACATTGACGCGAGCGATCAGGCAGAAATCGTCATACCTCGAGTCATCGAAGCTCTTCGGACAAGAGGATTCACGCCGTTGAGAAATGTCTAGGTCCACACAGCGGTGGGATGGGCTCTCCTAATGATTTCAGGCATTAGTAAGCTATAACCGAAATATTTATCCCAGCTTAGTGCTGAGTTGAGTGTGGCAGGGCAAGAAAGCTCTACGACGAGGGTCTCGGGTCTCACAAAGCGTACTCTGCTAATCCTAACGATGCTAATCCTCTTACTAGTGCCTTCAAACATCTACATAGCGCTGGCCGGCGGCGTATTCGGAGTTTTAAGCAATTACACGCTCGTACTCCTGTTCATATACGTAAGCCGGTTTCTGGGCGCCGATCTGTCCAAACAGGAGGTCTACGCCCTCTTCTACGCTCTGTCTTTTCAGGTATTCTTCAGCGCGTATCCCCTGATATACAGAGCCTATCTGAGGGTTGGCGAGGTTACAAACTCGTTCCTGATAGCGGGGCAACCGGTGGCTAAGCTTTTACCAACGTGGCTTGCACCCCCAGCTGATTCGCCGATATTCGCGCTCAGAACCTTCTTCCACCCCCACATGCTTGTACCGCTTCTCATCGCTCTCACATTCACCGTGCTCTGGCTCATAGCGGAGCTATCCATGATACTGCTAACCTCCTACCTCTTCGTTGAGGTGGAGTCGCTACCCTTCCCCTTCGCGCAGATAGACGCAACGTACATCTCCATGCTGACCGATCGCCCCGCCGAATGGCTCCGAGGCTTTCTACCCATGGTCGGCATCTTGTTCTTCGTATCCACGCTGATATACCTGCCAAGCGTAGGCATAATCGTAGGCTTACCCGTGCCAGCCATAGGCTTCTACGATTTCACCCCTCAGATAACCGACTACCTGCCAGGCGGCATCATAGGTGTGGATTTTACGCCGTGGGCTTTCTTCTCGGGCTTCATGATGCCGCTTGATGTGACGGCAGCCGCACTGGTTACTTCGATCCTGGTTTGGACTATTCTGAATTCGCTCTTTGTAACGCACCCCTTCTTCAGGTCCTTCTTCCCCGACTGGGCTCAGGAGTACCAGAAGGGCATGACATTCTGGATGATCTGGGAGAGATCCACGCTGCGGATATGGGCGCCGATTCAGATGGGCGCTGCACTAGGCATGTCAATCCTCCTCGTCGTCAGGTACAGGAAGGAGATCGCTAGGGCACTAACTGCGCTGGCAAGGGCCGGTTCAGCTCAGGCGAGGGAATACCCGCCACTGCCCGTGCTCCTAGCAATGTTCTTCGTCGCAACGGGAGCTGCGAGTGTTCTGTACTGGATGCTCATGCCCGGCTTGCCCCTCTACGTGATCGCTGCGATGGTGATGGGGCTGGGCCTCCTAATACCGATCACAAACGCGTACATGACTGGGAAAGCGGGTCCCAGCCTGGGAATGCCACCCTACGCTTGGCAGGCCGTAGTTTACTCCATGATAGACGTTCTGCCTCCTTCAACACGCGTCGCGGCCTTGTTGTTCGGGCCTCCCATGGTGGGTGGAATGACGGGTGGCGGTGTCCAGGCGATTAAGGTGGCTAGCCTAGTGGGTGCGAGGCCGATGGATTTGGTGAAGATCATCGTGATATCCTTCGTCATAGGCACTATCGTGAACATCCTGGTGTTGGACGCGATGTGGAAGCTGGCACCCATACCCAGCATGGCTTATCCGTCCACCGTTGGCATGAGGGATCAATCGGCGTACGACTGCGTTGTGATGTCGGGAGTGCTACCTCTGAAGCCTGAGGTGATCCTACCCTCAACTGGCTTCTTCCTGCTGTTATTCGCAGCCCTAGAATCCATGAACATCGTTTTCCATTGGCCCTTATCCATCGCGGGCGTAATGATGGGGTTGACAACAAACCCTGGTACGGCGATAATGAGGTTCATAAGCTCTCTTCTTGCGAGCTACATAGTGCCGAAGCTGATTGGTAGAGAGAGGGCTGCTCGTTGGTCCGGGTTCAAAGGAGTTGTAGCGTCCGGAGCGTTGCTGGGTGATGGGCTGGCAAGCTCCATCTTTACTCTAATAGGTTTAATAGGCAGGGCGAGCTGGACATGGCCGTGGTGAGAGTAGTGCGGGGACATCGGGTGTTGCTCGCGGCAGCGTTAATACTGTTCATTGCGCCGCTTCTAGCCTTGGCTCAGGAGGGTGCTAATCCCGTACAGGAAGCCATTCGCATCTCTCTGAGGGGGTACAACTACACTCGCGTCTTAGAGCTGGCAGAGAGCATAGCGTCGCTTGGGCCACGCGCTCCCGGATACCCTGGGTACGAGAGAGTTTTAGGGTTGATAGTCAACGAGGTTAAGGCTCTTAACCTGACTTACACTGTTCAAAACTTCACTATTCTGGCTCCCGTAGAGACTGAGAGCTACGTAGAAGTTTTAGAACCTTACCACCTCGTTTTAAGAGCTTACAGCCTCTGGCCGCATGGAGGGATAGCAGCGGGCGCGGGCGTGAAGGAGGCTCCGCTCGTCTACGTGGGGAGGGGTGGGTTGGAGGAGTTCGACGGGAAACCAGTTAACGGGAGTATCGTCGTGATGGAGTACGATGGTAGCGGCAGCAACTGGTTGAACGCGCTCCGCTTTGGTGCGAAAGCGGTCATCTTCCTCGGAGGGGGCAACCCGCAGCGTGAAGCCCTCGGAAAGTTCGACCCTATCACCCCTGTACCCTTCATGCGTCTCTACCTGGAGCCTAAGGAGGCTGCAGCCCTCAGGGAGCTATTGAGGAGGGGGCCCGTAAGGGCGAGAGTTCGCACCGACATGGAGCTGCGCGATGTCACCGGCCACAACGTGCTTGTGGAAATCCCCGGTACCGAGAAGAGGGATGAGATCATTATGTTCGTAGCCCACTTCGACGCATGGTGCGTAGCGCCGGGACTGGCGAACTCGACGGAAGAGGCGATTTCCACCGCAGCTCTCCTCGAGCTCATGCGGTACCTGGCTTTAAACAGACCTCCGCGCACCGCCTGGTTCCTCTTCACCTCCGGACACTGGAACGGTTTAGTGGGGCCCCGCTACTTTATCGAGCACTTCATTCTGCGGCGACCCGATCTCATCCGAGGCGAAAGAACGATCTGGTACATCATGGGGCTCGATATCTCGGCCGATATCCCCATTGCCTCGTTAATCTACGTGGGCCACTTCTACCAGACATCGGGTAGGACTTTCATAACGACAAAGTTCTACTGGCTTCAGGGCATGGTGAACACGTATGCGGGATTAGTGGGAGAGTACCTCAATGAAACGGGTTTACCGCGAAGCGCGGCTTTGCGAAGTGCTATACGCACGCTAGGCGTCGTAAGGCCCATCGATCTAACTCACGGGCCCGAGTGGATGTGGTCCAGCACGATGAGCAAACCGTATGTTTTGGACACCGAGCCGTTCGTAATCGCGGGGATGGCGGCATTCACGTTGAGAACCTCCTACAGTTACAGACCCTTCGAGGGCGAACCCGTAAGCGATCTACACTACGTGAGGAGCAACTTCGAAGACAGGGTTGTACCGCAGCTTGCGTCAGCTGTAATGATCGCTAGCGCGCTCTTGAATGAGCCGACAATCGGCGTAATGAAAAGCCTGATACTGCCAACCAGAAGGCATCCACTACTGTACTGGGGCTTCTTGCAATTGCAAGTGCAGGTGCTCCAGTACAACATCACTAAAGGCTGGTATGATCCAGTTCCCTACGCGATTGTTAGGGTTAGCAGGTGGAGCTCGTACCCCTTCGCCTGGATGTTAGCCAGGGCTGACAGTAACGGTACTGTTTTGATCTACGGTGTTACGCCGCAGGGCCTTAACGCGTGGTACGTCGAAGCTTGGAAGATTCTGAACGAGACGTGGATGATCGCACCGGCGTGGGGCATGCGGAGCGGGGGGCCCACATGGATTAACTTGCTCGTGGAAAGGGGTTACACGAGCACTTACGTTATGCCAATGAATGTCAGAGTCCTCGTGGATTTGTACAACCCAACCTTGATGAGGCGTACACTCGATGATCCTAGGTACGCTTCCTCGAACGTTTGGGCCGGTGGCGGAGCGTGGCCCACGGTGTTCGAGACTTCAACGGGAATCACGCCTTTGTACACTTTTGTCTCTTCAAACGAGAGAAGCGGCGTGTACCTGGTGTTTGCTAGCTATGTTCAGAATGTTACTGTGACCCTATCGATCGGCGCGCGCTGGCCGACAGGTATCGCAATCGAGGCTAAAAAGACCCTATGGGCGCTAGACTACGCTGTTGGCACGTACACTATAGCGGCGCAGAGGTACTCGGTGCTTAGTGAGCGCGAAGTAAGAAGGCTTAGCGCTGACCTCATGATTGGCTACGCTGAGCATTACCTCCGCCAGGCTGTTAACGCTCTGCGCAACAACACGTGGAGCGCGGCTTTCAGGAACTCGCTTGCAGCCTGGAGTTTTGCTTCCCGCGCGTACTCCAACGAGGTGATGCCTCTCTACGAGGAGTGCATAAGGTCAGCCGTCACGCTAGTACCCTTCATCATCGTCACCGGCTACTTCTTGGAGAGGCTGCTCACAAAGGGCGAGGGGCTCCGCATGATCTTCAACGTTCTCGCTTTTCAGATCGCTCTATTCGTGATCTACGCGTTTACGCACCCGGCTTTCTGGGTGGTTCCAAGCACGCTGCTAGCAGCTCTCGCCATCGGGATGCTAATTCTGATGACCATAGTCCTGTGGATATTCTACAGGGAGGCCTCAGATATCGTCTCCCGGGTAGCGGCCCAGCTTCTGGGGTACCACGAGGTAGTTACAGAGAGGACAGCTGCCATGCTGATGGCCGTTTCCCTGTCGACTGAGAACATGAGGAAGCGCCCACTCAGATCGATACTGACGCTTATCCCGATAACGGTCTTCGCGATGGCGCTCGTCTCACTCGCCTCAGTCTCGCCTTACACAGCTGTGCTGCCGAAGCCGATGGAGCTCGTTACTGCCAACTTCTACGGGTTCACCGTAAAAAGGGCATATGCTGTGCTGGGCGATATGCTAGACGTTCCAACGATTGAAATGTTGAGGGCTATCGTTGGCGAGAAAGGCGTCGTGAGCCCACGGGTAGTCTACTACTCGCCATCAGTGATCAACCTAGGACCCTACGCCCTCGCTTTATCGCATAACGTCAGCATCCCCGTACCAGTCGCTTTGGGCCTTACACCCGAAGCAGCTTCCCTACTACTACGCAACGCGATGGTTAGAGGGCTTCCTAAGCCGTTCTTCAGCGAGGAGCAGCCCGCCATCGTGCTACCGGTGTCGATGGCTAACCAGCTGGGGGTTGACGTGGGCGACGAAATCGAGCTGTATGGTATGAAGTTCGTTGTAACAGGTATCTTCTCGGAGACAGCGATGGACGCTTTGAAAGACCCCGATGGTAGGAGGCTCGCTCCCGTCGACTCTATCTACTACGCTCAGCTCCACGGCTTCGCCGTCCCGTTAGGCGGCGCGATAGTACCCCAACCGTACGCGTGGAGCAGGGTCGTGATCATACCGAGCGGTGTAGCGCTGAAACTGGGCGGAAGGGTCTCCGTGGTAGACATCATCCTCAACCCTGATGTGGGAGAGGAAGAGTTTGAGAGGCTCGCTCACGAGATAGCCTACGCCGTTGACGCTCTATGCTACGGACAGAGGAAGGATGGCTCTGTAATCGCCTACTCGAGGTTCCCAACATACATGGCTCTAGGTTGGGAGATGATGGTTGTGCCCTTTGCGATCACCTCCTTGAGCATCGTGGTCTCCTTGCTAGGCAGTATTAAGGAGCGAACGAGAGATCTTTTCACCTACAGCAGCGTGGGGTTATCTCCGAGTGGGGCCATGCTCATGTTCATCACGGAGTTCGCCGTCTACGGGTTCATGGGTGCGACGCTCGGATACTTCGCCGGGTGGGCGCTGAGCAAGGTGATGAGAGCCGTGGGCGTGCTACCTGTAACGTTCGTTTTTAACTACGCATCCGTAGCGATCTCGCTCGTCCTCTTCCTAGTGCTGCTGTCTACGCTGGCCGCAGCAGCTTATCCCTCTTACTTAGCCTCAAGGATAATCACACCCTCACTTGAGAGGAAGTGGAAGGTTCCAAGAACGCCGCGAGGTTCTCTATGGGACATTCCACTACCGTTCCGAGTCCCAACAGAGAGGGAGGCACAGGCTGTGCTGCTGTACCTGCAGGAGTACTACCTGGGGGCTGGCTACGAGAAGCGCTTGTTCAAGGTCTCCTCTGATCCCAAGGTGGATATCAAGGAGAAGAAGCTTGTAGTCAATATCAGGTTGTACCCGTACGATGCTGGAACCGAGCAAGAAGTGAATCTCTACTTTGTCAGAGAGAGGGTTGGCGGATGGAGAGCCGCAGTGAGCTTGAAGCTGCTTAAGGGTCTCGGCAGCGTCTGGACGGGGCCCTCGCAGTACGGCTACCTGGACGACTTGAGGAAGCAGATGCTGCTCTGGGGAACGCTACCTTCGTCTGAGCGAGCCAAATACATAAGAAGGGTCTACGAGCTCCTTGCGGAGAGCGGGGAGGTGATGAAGTCCGATCGAGCGATCGGTGAACGAGAGCCTAAGAGCTGATCCTACCCCGGTTGGCGTAACGTAACCTTTACGCCGGTGATCTTTTCAAGCAATTTACCCTTAGATTCGAACCTCTCCTTATTCACCCGTCTGGCCACCACTGCGATCCCATCTTCGCTGAGGTAGACGCCCCAGTAATCCTCCTTCTCATACACGTTCGTGAAGGCATCGGCTAGCCGAACTACTGCGGCGAGGATTAAGCCGTTCTCCCCCAGGCTTTCTACCGCAGGATCATTTTCCGGGTTGGTGTGTCTCCTGTGGTGCCTTATGCAGAAGGATATTAGGTCTACATCCACATCTCCCGGGAGAGCATCCTTGTGCGCCATGAGCATCCGGACTCCTATCTCCTCGTGCCCCCGCTCTGAGACGAACCTCCCAATGTCGTGTAGGAGGCCGGCAACGTAAAGGGACTTCAGATAGCGGTGGGTAAGCGTGCCTCTACTGACGGCTTGAGCTAGATCCAGGCTTATGTTCGCAACCGTCGAAGCATGCTCAAGCCCGGAGCCGAACTCGTACGCTTTACCGACTCCAAAGAGCGCGTGAAGCTGCTCTAACCCTATGAGCTCCTTTAGCCTTGCGTACCAGTTGAGAGTTTGCTCCTGCGCCCTGCTCAGCGAGCACTGTAGCAAGGGTTGCCCCTTGAGCGCTACGAGAAGCGCGTTCGCCAAGTAGCAGGGTCTATCATCGTCTTCCCCCAAGCCAACGATGATTACGCGGCTACCCGCTTTCGCGAACCTGAGAGCTGTTAACGCCAGCTCGTTAAGCTCCTCCGGTGGCCTAGAGGTGAGCTGGGAGAGGGGGTATTCGAGAGTAACGGCACCCTCAAAGCCGCGTTTGCAGCTCGGCTCAACGTTGATCACGAGCGCGCCCTCTGTCTCAATTGTGTCTTCGCAACTTACTACCGCCACGTGGGCTTCGTAGGGTTGCCCATTCACGCGAGTGAGAAGGTCATAGTCGCAAATAAGGATTAGCTACCCTCTCCTCACCACGGCTCGGGAAGGGTCGAGGGATCGCCACTCAACACGGTATCCTAGCCTCTCCACAACCTCGGTTGCCGCGCCCCTTTCAACCCCCCTCTCCTCAAGAAGCTTCGCTACTTCCTCCAGCGTCATGCCATCTAGGTCGGGTAGTGCTGATCTAATCTGTTCTAAGTCGAACTGCTGCGACGGCTGCCCCGCTCTAGGGGGAGGCACCCCCAAGTAGCGCTTTAAGACGGGGTAGACGTCAGCACCCCTGAGCCTACGCCTGAACAATACCACGTCGTGAGGCAAGTTCTCGATGGAGGAGCAGGCCAGTTCCTCGTCGACCGCGACTATGAGGTTGATGCCTCTCACCTCTCTCAGCTTCTGCAGCTTCTTCTCCAAGTACTCCTTAGTCCAAAAGCCCACAACCTCTATGTACACCTTCTTCCCTCCGCACGAGACGGAAAAATCCGGGATGAATATGCGACCGCCAACAACTAGAGGCTCGGGCTCGCGCCTGACAACCCAGGCCGGTGAAAGCGCGGAGAGGCTTTTGAAGAACTCCCGCTCCACCTCGCTATCAAATACCGGTTCCAGCTCCACCTCTTTCAGGGGGAATAACTTCGCCTTAGAGTCGTTCAACTCAAACTTGAGGACTCTCGTGCGCCCCTCGATATCCGCCCTTATATCCCAGCGGTCGGCGCGCATGATATAGGGTACAAGCTTCGCTAGACGAGTACCGTACCTTCTCGTCTGCCTCAAGAGGGACGCTGGGCCGTCGATGGTCAGCCTAACACCGCCGCCAGCCTGCTCGGCGATGTAGAGTAAGCCTAAGCTTTTTACAGCGCGTAGGAGCCGCTTCGCAGTAGCGCCATCAGACTTGAACAGTACTTCAAGCCGCAAAGCTTTGAAGAGTAGCGTTTGAACCATCGATAGATTGTACTCCTTGACAAGCTCTTCTGCTGTGAGCTGGGCCGGTTCTACGAGCTCTTCTACCATGTGCTTCGTTAGGATCTTTTCAAGCTCCTCCACACTGCATCCCAGCCTCTCCGAGACCCGACGCAGAACTTCCTTCCTCTCATCCTCCCTAACAGCGATCCCGCACATGGTCCCAGCCTCTTCGAAGATTTCAAGCCTTGCCCTAACGGGATCCAACGTCGTTTTCACCCTCTCAAACCTCGACTCGCGAAGCGCAATCGCCGCCATGGCTCTGACAACCCTCAGATCCATCCCCGATTCCAGAGCTAGCTCCTCCAGATCCTCGAACTCCGCCATCAGATCGCTTTCGCTCTTGCCAACCCCACTCTTAATCCGGCTGAGGATTTCCTCCGCAATGGCTAGCGGTAAGCCTTCCGGCTTAAGCAAGAGAGGTTCGACTCGACCCCATCGGACTCTCGCAACTAGGAGGTTCGAGGGGAGCAATCTGCATCACCCTTCAAGCGCGCGATGCCTCCGCCTAGAGATCGTAACCTCTTTCGTCCCTGAGGTTATAACCTCGTAGAGTACCGCGCGCTTCCCCTCCTTCGGCCTGAGGATCCTCCCCAGCCTCTGAACGAACTCCCTCCTGCTCCCGCTGCCGCTCAGTATGATCGCCACGTTAGCGTCGGGCACGTCCACCCCCTCCTCCAGCACCTTGCTAGTCACTATGGCGTGGACCCTACCTTCCCTGAAAGCTGCGAGAACAGCTTTCCGCTCCTCCTCCGGAGTCTTATACGTTACCTCGGGTATGAGGAAGCGGGCGGATATGACCCTGACCACGTCGCTGTGCTCAGCGAATATCAGCACCTTATCGGTGCGGTGCCGTTCCAGCAGATCCTCCAGTATCTCCAACTTAGAGGACGCGTGAAGCGCCATCCTCCTAGCCCGATACCACGCGAGCAGAGCCTCCCTCGCCTCCAAGTCCCTCACGCTCAACGATATTAATTTCTCGAATCCCCTCTCGCCGACCAGCCTTAACCCGCGCTTTCTCAAGAATCCCTTGTAGATCTTTGTGAGCCTGTTGTACAGCTCCCTTTCCTCTTCCGACATGTGCGCGTATACGCGCACCAAGTCGAACTCAGCGAGCCATTTCCCCGCCATCTCTCTTGCGTATCTCCTGTACACGACGGGCCCCACCAGGTAAGGGAGGTCGACGTGCAAACCATCCTCCCGCTCAGGCGTTGCCGTGAGCCCCATCCTCCAGGGTGCGGCGCAGAGCTCCGCGATCTGCCTATAGCCGGGGCTAGGCAGGTGGTGGACCTCGTCGAAGATGATGAGCTCGAATTTGTCACCGAGGTGCTCAGCGTTGATGTAGGCTGAATCGTAAGTTGAGATCGTCACGCACTCCAACTTCCTCTCTCCACCACCGTACCTACCCGGTGTAACGTTCAGGTACCGCTTAACGTTCGCCTCCCACTGGTCCATCAGCTCCAGCGTGGGCACAACGATCAGAGTAGGGCACGCCAGCTCCGCTATAGCAGCGATGGCCACCATAGTCTTGCCAGCTCCCGTGGGTAGGACGATGATACCGCGCCGCTCACGCTTCCAAGCCTCAAGCGCTTCGCGCTGGTAGTCCCTCAGCTCGATCCGCCGAGGGTTGATGCGGCAGGGCATCGGGTGGAGGACGTCGTCCTGGTACTGAATCCCGGCTTGGTTAAGCGCCTCCGTGATCCAACGGTACTGGATGGCGAGAGCCCGGTAGCACTTCACCCTGGGATCGAACTTGAAGAACGCAGCCACCAGAGGCGGGGGTTGGCCCCTCAGAAGTATGGTGCCTGCGCTCCACTCCAGCCTGAGCATCCTACTCCATTTCGCTTGTACTCATAATAAGCTTCTCCCATTAGTTGGCCGAAAATGCGGGTAGAGCAGTGTTTTTAGAGGGTTGCACGCCTGGGGTCTTATGGGTGTTGAGATCTACGACGTCCTCGTGGTTGGGGGTGGGATTGCCGGGTTTACGGCGGCACTCTACGCGGCTAGGCAGGGGTTAAGGACGCTCGTCGTAACCGCCGATATAGGCGGGCAGCTGCTGCTCGCGCCTGAGATACAGAACTACCCCGGTTTCGAGAGCATTAGGGGCTTCGAGCTCGCGCAGAGGGTTGAAGCTCAGGCGAGAGCCTTCGGCGCGGAAGTGGTCTTCGATGAGGTTCAGGAGATAAAGAGGGAAGGGCAGATCTTCACGGTGCGCGCTTTAAACGGTGAGTACAAGGCTCATTCGATCATCCTGGCGTGCGGTAAAGCCCCCAAGGAGCTTGGCGTCCCGGGTGAGAGAGAGCTGAAGGGGAGGGGGGTATCCTACTGCGTCGTTTGCGACGCTCCGCTGTACAGGGGCAAGGTGGTAGCCCTCATCGGGTGGGGGTACCACGGTTGGGAGAGCGTCAACGTGCTGGCTGAGTACGCTGCAAAAGTCTACTGGGTTTTCTCCGGAGAGAAGCCCTACGAGGATGAGGAAGCCGTCAAGTCCGTGGTGGCTAGGGGTAACGTCGAGCTAGTGCCCAGAGCCAAGCCCATCGCTATAAGGGGTGAAAAGCGTGTTGAAGAACTAGTCGTTAAGGACACGGCCAGCGGGGAAGAAAGAGCGCTCCGCGTGGACGGAGTCTTCGTGGAGATCGGCTACGAACCTAGGACAGGGTTCCTACGGGGTTTCGTCGAGCTCAACGACAAGGGGGAAGTGGTTGTCGACAGGGAGTGCAGAACCTCCCAGCCCGGGGTCTTTGCCGCGGGAGACGTCACTGACCTGCCCTTTAAGCAGGCCGTGATCTCCGCTGGAATGGGAGCGATAGCAGCACTCTCAGCCTACAGGTACGTGATGGAGCTGAAGGGTAGGAAGGCAGCCGTGGTCAGCGACTGGCGCCACGTGAGAGCCAGAAGGGGGGGTCTCACGCTAAAGCTGGGCTAGACTCTGGAACCAAGCGGAGAGTGCTTACGCCGGCCGACGGGAGGCCCGCGGTTATCGCAGCCTAGAACCCGCCGCCCTCGGGACCCGATCCCTTTCTCCAGCCACCGTTGAGACTCAACCTTCCTCAGCCCAGCTTCTGAATAGTGGCGCTAGCTGCGCGTAGGCTTCGGTGAACCTCCTGTACAGCTCTTCGTAAGCGTCCACCAGCTCCCTGGAAGGCTCAACAACGTCTAAGACCTCTCTCCACTCAGTCAGTCTCTCCAAGCTGCTGGCGGCACCCAGCGCTATTAAGGCCAGCGCGGCCACCCCTATGTTTGAGGCGTGTTCACCACCTTTGACGCGAACCACGGGTAAGCGGGTTGCGCTCGATACGATGCTGGCCCAGAGCTTCGACTTCAAACCCCCTCCCCCACCCACCAGTCTGCAAGGTTTATGCTCAACTTCGGCCAGTACGTCTACGATCGCCCTGATAGTCATAGCTACGCCCTCCATGAACGCCCTGATCACGTGGCCTTTCCTGTGGTCATATCGCAGACCCAGCAGGGCGCCTCGCAGGTAAGGGTCTCGGAACGGGAATCTTTCACCGGCCATGAAGGGGAGGAAAACGAGGCCTGATGCTCCTGGAGGCACTCTTTCAGCTTCTGCGCAGAGGATATCGTAAGGGTCCTCCCCCAGTAGTTCGCCGGCCGTAACTTCGAGCCAGCCGAAATTGTCTCGAAGCCACCTGAGCACCGATCCGCCGTTGTTGGTGCTGCCGCCGAACGCCCAGTAGCCGTGCGCCGCGTAGTAGCAGAACAACCGCATCGCTTTTTCGTCGATCACGGGTTCGCGTGAAAGCATCCTAACGACGGCCGTGGTCCCCAAGTTGAGGGCAGCATCGTAGCCCTCGATCACCCCGAGGCCCAGGTTCTGCGCCGCTCCATCGAAGGTGCCGAGGACTAGGGGCGTCCCGGCCTTGACGCCGAAGATCTCCGCTCCTCTGCCGTTCAACTCGCAGAGGACTTTTGCCCCCTCAACAGGCTCGGCAAGTTGACCCTCATCTACTTCAGCCAGCTGTAGCGCTAAATCGTCCCACCTCTTGGCGGTAATGTTGAAGAGCTGGGAGCCCGACGCGTTGCCGTAATCGATGTAGGGGTCCCCCAGCGCCTTAGCTACGACGTAGTCCTTCACCAACAGGTAGCGGGACGCCTGGGCAGCTATGTGAGGGCGCTCACGCTTGAGCCACAGGATCTTTGGAAGGGCGTAAACGAACAGCGGGGGGCAACCAGTCCTCTTGTAGAGATCGAGGGGGTCGCAGGCCTGTTCTATCAATTTCACGTACGGTGCCGATCGGCAATCCATGTGCGTGAGAATGTGCGTCAAAGGCCTCAGATCCTTGTCGACGACAAGAAGGCCGTGCTGGTAGCAGGAAAGGGCCACCGCTTCAATGCTGAAGCTCTTCGCAGCTTCTTTTGAGGCGCCGCGAATCGCCGAGAGCAATTCGTCCGGTGAGTGCTCCGCCGAGCCTGGGACAGGCGAATGCAGGCTCAACTCGCGCGAGGCGACCCTGAGAACACGTCCCCTCTCGTCCACTACCGATGCCTTTACGTTCGTCGTCCCAATGTCTATTGCCAACACGTTCATGGTGGCTTCCTGCCAAATCTCAAGCCTCTTTCGTAAACTTCGGGGTTCGCCAGGCGCAGGGGCTTCTCGCCGCGGAAGAACCTAACCAGGTCTTCAGCGTTAGCCATGTCCATCCTGTAGAGCGCCTCCCTCGTGAAAGCCGCCACGTGGGGTGTGAGAACGACGTTCTGAAGGGTCAAGAGGGGGCTCCCTATAGGGGGTTCACGCTCGAAAACGTCTAGACCAGCGTAGTAGATCCTTCCCTCCTCCAAAGCTTTCCGAAGGGCTGCTTCATCGATAACGGCGCCCCTGGATGTGTTCACTAGTATGGCGCCCCGCTTGACGATCGCGAGCTTCTCAGCGTTGAGGAGTCCTCTCGTCTCATCCGTGAGCGGGACGTGCACCGTGATCACGTCGCTTTCCCTCATTAAAGTCTCCAAGTCTACGCGCGTAGCGCCGACCCGATCGAAAACTTCGTTTGGGACGTACGGGTCGTAGGCTAGCACGCGCATTCCAAACCCTCCTTTCATGATCTGAGCGACCTCCCTCCCTATAGCGCCAAGCCCGATCACCCCCAAGGTCTTCCCCCTTAACTCCAACCCCACCAGGTGGACTCTAGCCCCCCATCGCCCCTCCCTTACCGCTCTATCGGCTTCAACGATCCTTCTCGCACAAGCGAGTATCAGTGCCACCGTGTGCTCTGCCACGCTTACCTCCTCTCCGGTGTGCCTGCAGTAAGTGACGGGAATTCCGAGCTCGGTAGCGGCCGCGAGATCTACATTATCGAGCCCTATACCGTGGCGGGCAATGATCTTCAGGTTCGCGGCCTCCAGCATAACCCTGCGTGTTATCCGCCCTCCAGCACCAAGAATGAGAGCGTCCGCGTCTCCCACTTTTCCGATCGTGGATTCCTCAGGCTCGTTTGCCTTAAGATCAATTCTCCTAATCTCATCGAAAACCTCGGAGAGAAGGCGCATCGCCTCGGGCGCGTAGAGGCCGTAAGAGGCTGATGCGATTACCAGCTTTGGCACAGCGGTGGATACCTACGAGGGTTAAGTATATTTTGCGCCCTCAAGGGGCGAAGAAGTGTTCGGGAGGCTACCTCAGCTGCTGCGAAAGGGGGAAGTAGCGTTAGGCAGCTGGGTAACGATCGGGAACCCCGAGGTTGTTGAAATGCTCTCCCTCCTCGGCTTCGACTGGCTTCTCCTCGACGCTGAACACGCCCCGCTCGACATACACCTGCTTGAGTACATGATGATGGCTGTTCGAGGTGAAGCGACACCGCTAGTCCGCGTCCCTGCCAACGACCCGGTGTACGTCAAGAGGGTTCTTGACATAGGCGCTGCAGGCATCCTTTTTCCGCTGGTGAGCACAGCGGAGGAGGCTAAACTAGCTGTTAGATCGACGCGTTATCCACCATCGGGAATACGAGGCGTCGGCCCTCGCAGAGCTGCGAGCTACGGATTGAGATCCGCCGAGTACTTCAACGAAGCAGACAAGGTCATCGTTGTCGTCCAAATCGAGACTAGGGAAGCGGTCGAGAACATCGAGAGCATCCTAGCTGTTGAGGGGGTAAACGCGTTCTTCGTGGGCCCCAACGACCTATCCTTCTCCCTCGGCTGTAGATCGTGGAGGGAAGAACCGGTGCTAAAGGCCCTCGAGAAGGTGGCCGAGGCTTCACGTTCAACAGGTGTTCCCGGGGGCATGTACTGCCCCGACGATGAGTCGTTGAAGTACGCGTTAAGCTTGGGCTTCAAGTTGATCGCCTTAGGAAGCGACTACCGCTACCTGATAGCTGGGGCCAGGGCACGGCTTGAGCGCGCCCGCTCAATGCTAGCATTGAAGTGAAAAGTAAAAAGGTATAAAGAAGTAAGAAAAATAAACTTATTTCTTTTCACTTAAAGCTTCAATAATCAGCAAGCAGAATTCAGGGAGATCGTCGGGGACGCGTCCAGTTATAATGTTGCCGTCGCGCACGGCGGGTTCGTCAATGAACACGGCTCCCGCGTTGATTAGGTCATCCTTGACCGCTTTGTAGGCCGTTACTTTCCTCCCCTTTACCAGCCCCGCGGAGATCAGGACTTGTGGTCCGTGGCAGATCGCAGCTATGATCTTCCCTAACTCGTGAGCCCTCCTGACGAAACTCAGAACTCTTTCGTCAATTCTGAGGTGATCCGGCGAGAACCCTCCAGGGATGATTATCGCGTCAAAGTCTTCGGGTTTAACCTCCTCTATGTTTTTCACTACGTATCTGACCCCCAAGCCAAAGACCTCTAAGGGAACGGGAGTCCCGTACCTACCGGTGACGGGTTTATCGAGGATTGCTGGCCGAGGGTGAAGGCCGATTTTAACAGGTATGATGGTAACCTCAGCCCCCTCCTCGCTCAGTCTGACAAACGGGTAGAGCAGCTCCACGTCCTCGAACTCGTGAGCGACAAGAAATGCAACCCTTTTCCCTTTCAAGCGTGTGCCTGGCCCTGTTCTCACAGAGTTTTCCTGTAAGGGGGTGGCTATTATAACTGCGCCAGGTAGAGCGGCAGGTTAATCAATCGGGGGTTAGTACGCCCCTTGTGACAGACTACAAAATCTCGAATGAGGCTCTGGAGTTTCTGAAGAAAGTTTGCGAGGCTGTTGGACCTTCTGGCTTCGAAGACGAGGTTCTTAAAATGTTTTATGACTATGGCAAGAGCTTTGCAGACGAGGTTGTACGTGATAACCTAGGCTCGCTGGTCTTCATCAAGAAAGGATCGAGCGAGAGGCCGCGGGTTCTTGTTGCGGGGCACGTCGACGAGGTCGGCTTTGTTGTAACAAACATCACGAAGGAGGGCTATGTGACTTTTACACCCGTTGGGGGTTGGTTTGACCAGGTTCTGCTATCTCAGAGGGTTGTGATAAGGACGAAGAAGGGGCCTGTGATGGGCGTAATCGCGTCCAAACCCCCGCACCTCCTAACCCCGGAAGAGAGGCAGAAGGTCGTCACGATGGACAAGATGTTCATAGATGTGGGTGCAACGAGCGAGGAAGAGGTGAAAAACCTAGGGGTGCGACTGGGCGACCCCATAGCTCCCTATTCCCCATTCACCCTGTCAGCCACCGGTAAAACGGTGATGGGTAAGGCCTTCGACGACAGGTTGGGAGCTTTCATCGCCATTGAGGCCGTACGCTTCCTGAGGGAGAACGGCATTGAGCACCCGAACACGGTTTACGCTGCCGCTACCGTGCAGGAGGAGGTCGGCTTACGGGGCGCACAGACGGTAGGTTGGGCCGTTGACCATGACGTGGCTATCGTGACTGAGGTGGATATAGCAGGCGACGTCCCAGGAATCGATCCGCGCGACGCTCAGGCTAAGCTTGGGAAGGGGCCGACGATAGTGACGTACGATGCGTCCATGATCCCCAATCAGAAGCTGAAGGAGTTTGTGATCGAAGTGGCGGAGGAGGCGAAAATACCGTACCAACTGTCGGTAGTTGCGAAGGGAGGAACGGATGCTGGCCGGTTACACCTATATAAAACAGGGAGACCCAGCATTGTTATCGGAGTTCCCACAAGGCACATCCACAGCCACGTAAGCATCGCCCATCTGGATGACGTGGTTAATGCCGTCAAGTTGATCGTGGAGCTCGTTAAACGCCTCGATAGCGCTACCGTCAGCAGCTTCTCCTCATTCTGAGACGTTCCAAGCATTCGTCGATGAGAGCCTCCACTTTTCTTTGCACCTCCTCGACCTCGTCATCGGTTCTAATGACGTAAACGTTCGCGAACTCTGCCGCTACTCGCCTGTACGCTGAGCGGACGCGCTCGAGCTTCTCAACCTCCTCAAAGAGTTCGATTGCGAATCTATCCTCTCTGATCCTCGCTAACGCAATGTTCGGCTCGATATCCAGAACGAACGTTATATCGGGGAGCGGAAACCTGGAGTTCAAAGACTTCAACCACTCGTAGTCCAGATCCAGCGAGCCGTATGCTAAGCTGGAAAACAGGTAGCGATCCGTAACTACGGCTCTCCCGGCTCTTAAGGCGGGGAGGATCACGGTGTTCACGTGATGACACCTGTCTGCTGCAAAGAGCAGTTGGAGGGTCATCGGGTCGGTCCTCCACTCACCCCTGAGGCACGCTCTGATCAGGCCGCCGATCAAGCCGTCTGTCGGCTCCTTCGTTAAAACTGTTCTGAAGCCTTTGCTTTCGAGGTACTTCTCCGTCAAGCGAGCGTGGGTAGTTAAGCCCGCCCCATCAATGCCTTCGAATGCGACAAATATCATCGGAGCAGCTAATGGAGCATGTAGCTATAAAAGACACGTTCAACACTACCCATAAGTGCATGTCCGTGGGGCTTTTGGAAAGCGTGCCTAACAGGTTAGATGAAAGGCTCCGAGAACCCTCCGCCCAGCCTTAACTAGCTCATTGTAGATTTCCACAGCTTTTCGAGTGTTCGCCACGTAAACCTCGACGTTCTTCCTCCTGAAATGCTCGAGGACTTCGTCCAGCACCTCCATCGCGCCGCTATACCCAGTTCCGATCACGACGCTATCGACTTGCTCCGTTTCCGCGACATCGGCCAAATCCTCCAGCGTTAACAGATGACCCTCCTTCCTCCACCAGCCGCTTAAGATCCTAGAGGGGGTCACGATCAAGTCCCTCTCGTAGACTCTCCCGCCGAGCTTCAACCGGCCGAACGAGTACGCTTCAACTAACGGCTGGGACACGGTTTTTCCGTGTGGAGTGCAGTTAAATGTTTTTCAGGATCCTCCTCGCCTCCTCGACAGCCGAACGAAGTATAGAGTAAGCCTCGACGGCCTTCTCCCGGCTGACGATGAACAGAGTGTCTGTGTAGGTTGAGATCACCTGCGTGACGTTGATCCCGTGGAACGCAAGTAGGAATGTCATGTAAGCCATTACGCCTGGCGTTGTGATGATGGCTTTCGGGCTTTCAACTATGACCGCTGCTTGATCGAAGTATACCTCCTCAACAATGGAGCGCTCGAATCTGGCAAGGAGCTGGTGAAGAGAGGCACTATCTGCAACGATAGTAAGGGTCCGTATGCCTTGAGTGATTTGGAGGAGCCTGGCTTTAATCCCCGTGAGCGAATGCAGCAGCTCCAGCGGGTCAGACAACCTTATCGTTGCTAAACCGACATCGTCGATGAGAGTTGTAGTGCTCTCAGCGATAACTCGCATCACGTCCTCTCCCGAAATACCCCTTGTAATCTGCTCTCGGAGCCTGATCAACGCGACCTTTATTGCTGCCTCGCTGACCGACGTACCCATCCTCCTCTCGACTTCGCTCCTAAGGGCTCGGGCAAGAGCCGAGTAATTGACGATGCCCATGCCCAGTGCGGACAGCAAGTGGGGTCTTGCGATAAGGATTTCTTGAACCACCTGGTTGACGCTTATTGTTTTACGCATGAAGGTATGGTTATAACTTTTCATTTATGGTTTTCTCTTGTCTTATAATCGTATATTATGTTACATTTGTAACAAAAATGGTTTAATTAATCACTGCATATACCGTAAAAGATTTTTATAGCTCCTCGAGCCCCTTCGCGATGGAAAAAAAGACGATAGTTCTACTCGTTGTGGCACTAATAGCTGGAGCAGCGATTGGGTATGCACTCGCTCTACCGTCGATCATAGCCCTTCAATCGAAATTGAACGACCTCCAGTCGAAGCTAAACCCCAACTTTGTCGAGAGGATAAAAGCTCGCGGAGTCCTCATAGTGGGAACATCGGCGGATTGGCCGCCCTTCGAGTACGTTGACAAGGATGGGAACATCGTGGGGATCGACATTGAGATAGCGAAAAGGATTGCGGAAGAGTTAGGCGTGCGATTGGAGGTCAAGGACATGAAGTTTGCGGCGCTGATTGAAGCGGTTCAGAAGGGGGTTGTAGACATTGTTCTCGCCGATATGACACCTACAGCCGAGCGTGGAAAGGTCGTAGATTTCTCGATACCTTACTACTTCAGTAAGGGTAACGCAATCGTAGTGCTCAAGGAGAAGCTTGGCAGTATTCAAAAGGTGGAGGATCTCTATGGGAAGAAAATTGGGGTTCAACTCGGCACAATTCAAGAAGAATGGGCTCGACAAACGCTGGGCGATAAGTCCCAGATAATCACCTACGATAGGGTCTACCCTGAGATGTACATGGCGTTAAAAAGAGGGGACATAGACGTTATGGTCCTTGGAGATACAGTCGCGGCCGCGCTCAGCAAGAAGCTCCCCGAGCTAACAATCGCTTTCTACGGGGGAGGGGGTAGGATCGGTGCAGCCGTGGCGTTGCCACAGGGAGCGTACGATCTCAAGTACGTCGTGAACAAAGTTATCGAGCAGTTGCTGGAGAGCGGCGAGATGGAGAAGATATTCGAGAGCGAAATCCTAAAGTGGCTTGGAGAGAGTTAAAGGTGTTGAAAATTGAGTGAAGCAATTTCTTTCATAATAGACATTTTACCATTCCTCCTAGATGGCTTGAAGACAACGCTCGAGATCAGCTTACTATCCTTCGTTTTCGGGATGGCTCTTGCCGTTCTTATCCTACCCATCCGCGTGTTCGCTCCTCCACCCTTCGCGCTGCTGGCTAGGAGCTACGTTGAAATCTTCCGAGGCACGCCCCTCCTGGTCCAACTGCTCTTCATCTACTTCGGCTTACCCGCTATAGGGGTCAAGCTAGACGCTTACACCGCCTGCGTGCTGGCAGTCAGCCTCAACAGCGCAGCTTACCAGTGCGAGATCCTTAGGAGCGCGCTAAAGGGGATCCCCGAGATACAGTTCCTTTCGGCCGAATCGCTGGGCTTCAGTACGCTGCAGATCTACCGCTACGTTGTTTTACCCCAGGCTCTTCGGATAGCCGTCCCCGCTCTCGTGAACGAGCTCGTGACGCTGATTAAAGAAAGCTCGTTAGCGTCAGTGATCGGAGTAGTGGAACTGACAAGGAGGGGTGAGTATCTCGTCGCTTACACTCTGAGGGCTTTAGAGGTGTACGCGGCTGTAGCCATAATCTACTTCACTCTGTGCACGATCGCTTCTCAAGCGGCAAAGCTGCTTGAACACAAGTTCCGGATACCAGGCTACGAGAGGGAAGGTGGTGGTTTGCTATGAGCGGGATTAACGATGATGTACTTGTTGTAGAACAGTTAAGGGCTGGGTACAAGGGTCACGAAGTACTCCATGGGGTCGACTTGAGGGTTGGTAGGGGTGAGAAGGTAGTCATCATGGGACCGAGCGGCTCTGGCAAGAGTACGCTGCTCAAGTGTATCGTTCTGCTGGTGAAGCCAAAGAGCGGCAGGATCGTGCTAGACGGTGAAGAGATCACGGATCACCGGGTGGATGTAAGAAGGGTAAGGGCGAAGACGGGCTTCGTCTTCCAGCAGTACAATCTGTTCCCCCACATGACCGTGCTGCGCAACCTGACTCTACCGCTTGAGGTTGTGAAGAAAGTGCCGAAGAAGGAGGCCGAAAGAAGAGCGATGGAGGTGCTGAAGATGTTCGGCATGGAGGAGTTCGCCGAGAGGTATCCGTTGCAGCTGAGCGGCGGTCAACAGCAGCGGGTGGCAATAGCACGAGCCCTGCTGATGGATCCCGTTCTACTGCTCCTAGATGAGCCCACTTCCGCTTTAGACCCCGAGCTGAGAAGGGAGGTTCTCGAAGCGCTCATTAAAATTGCTAGGCAGGGGAGATCAATGTTGATCGTAACCCACGAGCTGGATTTCGCGGAAGCTGCAGCAGATAGAGTTGTGCTGATGGACAGGGGAGTGATCGCTGAAGAAGGAACTCCCGATGAACTATTCTACAACCCAAGGAGCGAGTGCGGGAAGAAGTTCTTCGTTGAGCTTAAGGCTGTAGCTAGAAGCTAGCTCCTAGATGCTCTGAGAAAGCTCTCGCAAGGCACTTTTTAGCTCTCCCAAGAGCTTGTAGAACTCTTCCCCCTCGCTTTTCCCAATTGACGTGATGATCCTACTGAGTTCGCTCCTAACGGTTGAGGGGACTCTCTCGCCCTTATCCAGTATCAGCGCAAGAAGCTTCTTTGAGACTTCATCGGCTGCAGCCTTAGCAGCAGCTGTGAACCTGTCCCTCCAATCGTCCCATGTGCGCACTTTTCCCTCCTTCAAGTTGATGTTCACGAGCGAGAATGTGTCCACCGCTACCACCAGCTCTTCGCCCATAACGTACGCTCGTAGAGGATTGTACGGGCTAGCCGAAATCCTCCGTAGTGCATCTAGCAGGGTTTTCTCGCCGCAAGCTTCTATCAGCAGCATAGCCTCCTCCAGCCTAGCCTTCAGCTGATCGTAGCTGCTCCGAATCGGCTCCATGCACGGGTACCTCGCGTACCCAACATATCAATTTTACTATGTGGGCTATAACTGATGTCGGCGCTGAAAAGTTCGGTGAACATGGTTACAACGCCATTGGTAAAGCCCCCTTTTAGACAAGTAAAATGGAGTTTAGTTCAATCCTTGCTTTCTGGCTCGAGTACAGCTTGACGCTAGAAGTGAATTTGGGATGAAACTTTCAAGGCTTTGTTGAGGTTCGAGTGAACGGCGTTCCTCTGGTCTTGTACCCCTTCGCCTCAAGCTTTGCTAAGCCTCTTGACAGAGCAGCTTTCAGTTCGGATGCCTTATCCTCTGGTAGAGAGTCGTACGTGAAAGTCCAGGCACCCCACTCGATGCCCGCAGCGTACTTCAGCTTGTCCCTCTCCCTGTGCAAGGGGTAGAACTCAACGTGAAAGTGATAGAACTTCGCCTCCATTTTGCAGGGCTTCTGATGGAACACCATCATGTACGGAAGGTCTATGTCGAAGAGGCTGTTGTACATGGCTGCAACCACTTTCAAGCAGTCGGCGAGGTCTACTATTTCGGCCTCCCCCATCTCGCACAGCGAGCCGAAGTGCCTCTTGGGATACACGTGCACTTCGTAGGGCCACATCGCAAAGAAGGGGAGGAAAGCTACGAAGCTGTCGTTCTCGTAGAGGACTCTGACAGCCTCCTCGAGCTCGAGTCGAAGGATCCTGCAGAGTAGGCACTCGCCTTTCTCTTTCCAGAAGTTCTCCATGTTGACCATCTCCCTCTGAACCCTGGGTGGGACAAACGGGAGCGCGTAGATCTGGCTGTGGGGGTGGGTGAGGGAGACTCCTATCAATTCCCCCTTATTCCTGAACGGCATCACGTAGTGGATCCCGGGATCTGCGCACAGCTCGCGAGACACCCTGATGAGCTCCGTAACGTAGAGCCTGAGATCCTCAAAGGGTATGTCGTCCAAGTCGCCCTCGTGCTGCGGGGTTTCCACGACGACCTTGCAGTAACCGTACCCCGGCTTTACCTCGTAGATGTCATTACTGCCGCGGGAAGGCTTAGCGTCTGGCCTGAGGGCTGGGAACCTGTTATCGAGCGTCAGGACACGCCACCCATACCCTGTCTCGGGAGCACCCGGGCAGAAGGGGCACTCCCCACTCCTCCAAGGCCGTCCCCTCCTCTTGCTAGACACGATAATCCAAGCTCCTAGCAGAGGATTCCATCTGAGCTCGTTGATACCTTCCATCACTTGGGGGACTTATCACGGGCATAAAAACGCGCCCTCTACAGAGCAAAGCCTCATAAGCGTCTCTGAAGCCGATGTCAAGGGGGCCACCGAATCGTTAAGGACCCCCTCCGACGTCCTCTATGCAGTTCGGTGGCCCCCTCTTTTTACTAAAAGTTCTAGGGCTTCGTCGAATGGAAACTTGTCGCGTTGCGGGTTAAAATACAGCTCTTTTCCGCACGGGTACATTTCCCTGATAACGCCGATGCTGCGCTCATCCCAACCGTTTCCAAACACGATTACGCTACAGCTCGAGGTGAAGCGATTCTTGAGCATTCCGATGAGCTGGAGCACAAGCTTGGCCGGCACACAGTTTATAACCAGGTTATCCTCCTCCGCCTCAAGCAGAGAATCGCTGTGTTCCACATCATACAGCGGTTGAGGGAGTACCTTAACGCACAAGTTGAACAGTGAAAGAAGTTTAAGGCGCGCGATACTGTGCAGGTGCGCCACAATCTCATGTAGTGGTTCTACAGCTAGAAGGGAGGGGCTTAACCCCGCTGCGGTCGCCGAATAATGCGCCACTAAAACCCCGCTACCGTGCCCCACTGTAATCAGGCTAGAGGATTTACACTTTGTCGCAACCAGCTGCAAGAATCTCTCCCCCGAAGTTAGCACACCCTTCAAGTTCCCCCCGCGAGGGCCCTCAGAAAGTCCGTACCCGTACAGGTCGACGGCGTAGCAGCTGAAGCCCCTAGAAGCCAACTCCTCACAAAACCATGTGTACCTCCCAGAGTGTAAACCCAGGGCGTGAAACAGCGCGATAACGCCCTTAGTGCGACGCGCACGCCAAACCCTGTAGAAAATCTTCGTCCCGTGCGCGTCCATGAAGGTTCCTTCGTCATACGAGCTGTTACGCACGTCGGGCCCTTTCCATCTAACTGCTTAACCTTTTCCCCTAACCAGCGCCCCCCTTGTAGATCCGGAAGGGGTCCAGGAGCTTCCGGCTACGTACAAGTACAGCTTGTGTAAATGAACGCTACCCGAAGGTAGCGTGACTGAGACGATAGGTTTAACGCTCGGTAGGGGGTGGTCGTGCAGGATGATACGGCATCCCTTCTTACATTCAGAGATGAGCTTTAGCTCAAGACGTCTCGTAACGCTGGGCGAGGGGTAGCAGTAGACGACGTCGAAGGGTTCGACGTTGAAGCTGAAAAGGTCGCTGTGAATGATTGAAGCGAAACCGTAAACTCCGGCTAGGCGGACTTCCCTCAACGCCAGCCTCACGAGAAGCGGGTTGAGCTCCACGCCTACAGCTTGCGCGCCGAACTCTTTCACCGCTATTATCAGCACCCTTCCATCACCGCAGCCAAGATCCACGATAAGCTCGCCCGGCTTCAGCTCCGCGAGTGTCAACGCTGTCCTGATTACCGAGTCCGGGCTTGGTAGAAACGGTAGCTCCGCAAGTTCGCGGAGCACAATAGAGAGGGCGGCTCCTCCTTTTAAAGAGTGAGGGGGAGGTATGCGAGGATGAGCACTGAAATTACGAGGGCAGCAGCTGCGATGAGTGTCGGCTTATCGTTGAGGATTACCTCGTGAGGGTGCTCGCCTGCCCCTTTCTCCATCGCCAACGTGTATCTGAGCAGGAAGAAGGCCATAACTGGTATGGTGGGCACAAGTCTTCTCCCCAGGGGTACTTCTGCGCAGTATATGGCGTACGTCACTATCGTCATGGCTGCAGCCATACTCAAAGCTTGATCCAACCACTTCTCGCTGTATGCTTTAAGCACGCTTCTCGCAGAGGAACCTGCGATTGTAAGCTCTGCCTTCCGCTTGCTAAGCGCCAGGAAGAGCGCTAGGAAGAAGAAGCCCGAAACAAGCCAGGGGGATGCTTCAACTCCAATGAGGACGGCTCCCGAAACTACGCGGATAAGGTAGTTCACCGCTATCGCCGTAACATCGACCACCTCAACCCTTTTCAAGAGCAAGCTGTAGAGCAGCGAGAGGCAGATAAACAGCGCGACAAGCAGCGCGAAAAGCGGGTTGAGAGTCAGCGAGAGCGCTAGAGAGGCCGTAGACAGGAAGGCGCTTAGAGAGGCGGCCTCCCTCGTAGATACCTGGCCCGACGGTAGGGGCCTGTTCCTCTTCCGGGGATGCAGCTTGTCCGACTCGATGTCCCTAATGTCGTTGAAGATGTAGATAGAGCTTGAAGCAAGAGATAGCGATACGAAGCCCAGAGCCAGCGGCGGATAAACGCTGGGGTCGACTAGCTTTAGCGCGAATACGGCCGGCACCATCACTAACCCGTTCTTGTACCATTGCTCAACCCTCATGAGCTTGAGGTACACTCTCGTTCTCTTTCGCACCACGCACCGGGGGAACTGATCGAGGATTAAAGCTTGCCCCACTAGGAGGCCCAAACGATGTTTCATCCGTAAAGTGGGTGAGCTCCTCAGCTGGGTCACGCTTGCCGGCGCAACCACCCTTCATCCCAACAGAGTTTGCCGAGTCTTCGATCAGCTGCAAACATCGTTAACGAGCGGGTCGAAACCAACCCCTAGCGGACACACCCCCAGTATCGAGCTTGGATCCCGCGTGCTACAGGGAAGTGCTTGAAGGTCGCAAAAACCCATCCTCAGCTATCCTCATCTGAAAAGCCGGGAAAGGGGACGAGTTAGCCCGCCCGTTGGGCCGTAGTGTGGATCCGTAAACAGAGCCCTCAATCCTCTGTAGCGCGAAACAGCGATTCGCGTTCGTTAGGTTACAACAATAATAGCTGGTCTTCCCGGAAGTGGTACTTTCTCTCGAGGCGAGGCTTCCTCCTCGGAGTACACCTTAACTTGAACGCCAAGCTCTCTCTGGTAGAACTCTGCTGCGCTCTTCAGAGCTCGCAGTTCGAGCTCGTAAGGTAATGCCCACTGAATCAGGGATGGGTTCTTGAAGTAAGCTTCGGCGAGTTTCGAAGCCTGCCTCCGCCTCTGAGGGTCGAGCTCACCCATCGCGCTGCGGATGGCGTCCTTTACGCTTGCGCCAGCCGCGACGCGCTCGCCTACTTTCCGGGCGAACGCGTGCTTCCAGGGTGCTGCCACGATTATCTCAACGGCTTTGGGGGCTTCTCTGATCAAGCCTAGGATTTCCTTGATATCCTCGAGCACTCTTCGAACCTCCTCTTCCGCAGCCTCTGCTTCAGGCTTTACTCGAGAAGCGTCAGCGCTCGGCCAGGGTGCGAGGCTTACGAACCCAGGCTTCCCAAGCTTCTCCCAGATTTCCTCGCAGATGTGGGGGACGATGGGCGCTAGGATCAGCGTCTGGTACTCGATGAAACGCTTCAGCAGCTCCCTGTTTGGCTCCCCACACCTTCTCAAGTACCATCTGAAGTGGTTCTGCAGGTTGAAGAAGCCCTCCACCAACGCATCCTTGAAATCGCCCCGTTCCATCGCCTCCTCCACCTTCATCAATGTGCGGTGCAGCACGCTTTCGAACCACTCATCGATCGGCAGCCACTCATCCCTTCCCAAACCGTAGTTCTTCACTGCGAACTCGTACCATTCGACCAGCAGGTCGACCGCCCTATCGGCTACCTCCGGCTCGAAGTTCGCATCGTCTAGGCCGGAGTTCCCCGCGTAGGCTTCAGCGAATCTTGTCGCATCGGCGCCCCACCACTCGAGCGCCTCGCGGAGGAGGATGAAGTTCCCCTTGGACTTCGACATTTTCTCTCCGGCAACGTTGACCCAACCGTTGACCCCGATGCCTCTGGGCCAGTGCTCCGGCGGGAAGATGGCGACGTGGTGCATAATGAAGAAGACCAGGTGGTTCGGCATTAGATCCTTACCTGAGATCCGCATGTCAACGGGGTACCAGTAGAGGAACTCCCTACGTATCTGCTCTACGAGCTCGACGCTTACGCCCAGCTTTGCTGCTACCCCCCTCGGGTCCCCTATGCCCAGTAGCACGTAGTCGAAGAAGCTATCATCGAGTCGCTCCCAGCTCAAACCGTACTGCTCCGGGTGCTGGAGGTACTTAGCCAGCACATAGTAAGCCATGTAGATGGTGGAGTCACTCAGCGACTCGAGAACCCACTCGGGGTCCCACGGCAGGGGCGTTCCGAGCTCCCCCTTGTGCGTGCAGGCCCAGTCATTGTACCAGTCGATCTGCCTGTGGAAGTACTCTCTGATGCCCTCGGGCAGGAACCTCATAGAATCCACGCACTTGTGAGCCAGCATTTTCCACTCGGGATCGCTATACTTCAGGAACCACTGATCCTCAACGATCTTAACGTGGGTTCTCGACCCACACCTGCAAAAGACGGGTCTCGGTAACGTGAAGTGCCTCAAGGCGATGCCCCTCTCGACCAGATCGTTAAGCACTTCCTCCTTTGCCTGTGCCACTGTCTTTCCAGCCCACTTGCCGAAGACCTCGGTCAGAACTCCGTTGTAGTACTCCTTCGTGTATATCTCGCGCGTCGCTTCGTCGAGCAGCTCCCCATCATGCTGGCTCTTGACACCCAGCCGTTGAACGACGGTCTCCGCTGGCACATCGCCGTAGCCCTCCAGCCTTATGATCGGTACTGGCTTGATCCGCTCGACTAGATTCCTATCCACACCGTACTTTTCAGCAAGCCCTCTTTTCAGATCCATCAGCGCTGCGTAATCGTACGGGGCGTGAGCGGGGACCGACATGACGATACCCGTCCCTTGCTCGGGTTCGACGAAAGTGGCGGGAAGAACGGGAATGCGCCAGCCGGTTACCGGGTTGATAGCCCAGCGCCCCACCAGCTCCCTACCGCTCACTTTACCCACGATCCTGACGCTGTGCCCCTGGTCTCTCAGCTCGTCAACGCCGTATCCGCCAATAACCCACAGCTCACCATCCACTTCAGCCAGGGTGTAGTCGTAGTCGGGGTGCACCCATATGTTCACAGCGCCGTAGACCGTTTCAGGCCTGTACGTCAGGCAGGGGTAGGTCAGGCCGTCCTCGCCCCTATACTTGATGATGGCAACCTCCTCCGGCCCGATCCCTGCGTACTCGTCGGGGCGATCGTGATCGCCAACCACCTTCTTCTCCTTCGGGCACCACACGACAGGGTGGGTACCCTTAACCAGAAGCCCCTTGTCTAGGAGCTTCTTGTACTGCCACTGGATGAATTTGCTGTATGGCGGGTTCAGGTAGGTGGTATGGAACTCTCTCCTCCAATCGATCGAGAGCCCGAAGCGCTGGAAGTCCTTCTTCCACTCCTTGCAGAAGAACCGTACCCAGTACTCGGGCTCGGAGAACTTCGGGATCTCCTCGTCTGGGATCCCCATGAGCCTTAAAATCTCTATCTGCCTGGGATCACCCTCCCTCACCCTGAGAGCGGCAGCCACGATTGGGCTACCGGTCGCATGCCAACCCTGGGGGAAGAGTACGTTGAACCCCTTCATCCTCTTGTACCTGGCCATAACGTCGTTGCGGAGCACCGTGAAGGCGCTGCCGAGGTGAGGGTAAGCGTTGACGTAAGGATAGGGGAACGTGATGAAGAACTTCGGCTTCCCCTCAATGGGCTCCGGCTCGAAGATCCTGGCTTCACGCCACCGGCTCTGCCACTTTTCCTCTATACGCTTGAGGAACTCGACCCTCTCCTTGTTTGCCCTAGGTTTGATCGCGCGAGCAATCGACACCGCCGAAACCCCCCACTTAGCAGCTCCTTTAACTCTTACGTTGATCGAGCTCAGGCGCCCTGTAGCGTTCGACTTCTTCCAGGAGCCTCCAGGGGCCATCCTCAATGCAAGGGTTCCGCTTACCCTCCATAATCCTCCAGAAGACGCAGGAACCCCCCCACTCCCAGAGGGGCTTCTCGCTTAGCCTCACTCCGGCTTTCTCGATCTCTTCTATCTGCCGTGGCAGACTTGTCCTTTCCGCAACTCTAACTCCAAGCTTCCGAAGGGTTGAGCCAACATAGTTGTTGAAGCCCACTCTAGCTCTGTAAAGCACGTACCTTTTCGCGTCATCGATCCCTTCCAGGGGCACGACCCTGGAATCGAAGATCAAGCTGCGCCCTAGCGCCAGTGAGACTGAAGCCGAGAGGATGGAGGCGGAGATGCTGACAAGCTTCTCAACCCTCCCCGCGTAGGGGACCGATGGGCCGAGGAGCAGAAGGTTCACCTCGTCGCTGATCACGTAAGCTCCGCTCGCCGAAAAGCGCGTTAAAAGCTTGACTGCACCCTCAACGAGCGCTTTATGGACCCGGTGGTCGCGCGGCTCTTCGAAGCCCGCGAGGGACTTTCCAAAGCCGACACCGTCTAACCTCAGCGCGAAGGGCAGGGATACTCTGCTCTCAACGGCTGCTTCTCTCGCCTTGAAGCGCCTTTCCAGCTCTGGAACGTTGACCTCCAGCAACTCCCTGTAGCTCATCCAAGTCCTAATGCGGATAACCATTTTTACCTCTAATCGTTGCGTAACACCGATGGGGAAGCTTGGCGTAGCCGTTATCGGCTGCGGCTTTATTGGGAACGTCCACCTCAGAGCTTGGCGGAAGGTTGAAGGTGCTGATGTACTCGCCGTCGTCGATATAATCGAGGGTAGAGCCAAGAAGGCAGCGGAGGACTATAAGGTACCGCGCCGCTACACCGACTACACGAAGGTGCTCGAGAGCAAGGATGTGGATATAGTCGATATCTGCACCCCAACCTATACTCACGCGGAGATCGCGATCGCGTCAGCAAAGAGCGGGAAGCATGTACTAGTTGAAAAGCCGATAGCGCTACGCTTACGCGACGCTGACGAGATGATCAGGGCTGCTAAGAGCTCTGGCGTGAAGTTCATGGTGGCTCACTGCCTCCGGCTCTGGCCCGAGTACGTGGAAGCTAAGCGCCTCGTTGAAAGCGGGGATCTGGGAGAGCCCAGGATTGCAAGGGCGTACAGGCTCTCACCCTTCCCGGAGTGGGCGCTGTGGCACAAGGATCGAAGGCTCAGCGGCGGCGTGTTTGTTGACATGAGCATTCACGACGTAGACTTCCTACGCTGGGCTTTAGGTGACGTAGAGGAGGTTTTCGCTAGAGGGGGCACGCTGAGGACTCCCGATTCCACGTCGCACGACTACACGCACGCTATACTCAGGTTCAAGAACGGCGCGATAGCCTACGTTGAAGGCTCATGGATTCAGCCGCCCGGTTTCCCCTTCACTACGTACCTCGAAATCGTGGGGACAAGGGGCATGCTGGTAGTCGACAATCAATCCCCGGCGGCACTGAGGGTTTACAGGCCGGGAGGGACATCAGTTGCGTTCACGCCGTTCGAGGATGATGCCTACGATAAGGAGATCAAACACTTTTACGAGTGCGTAGTGAAGGACCTAGAGCCCGCCGTTCCCGGCGAAGAGGCTAGGAAGACTCTCGAGGTAGTACTTGCCGCTGTCAAATCGGTTGACGAGGGCGCACCAGTTAAATTACCCTTAGAGGGTGAGGTACTATGAGGAAGCTCAGGTTTGCCATCCTCTCCTTCGCTCACATTCACGCCTGGAGCTACGCTAGAGTGCTGAAGAGCCTCGAGGAGGCTGAGCTTGTCGCGATCTACGACGATGATCCGGAGAGGCTAAAGAGGGCGGCCGAGGCCTACGGCGTGAGGGACCTGTACAGCGATTACCAGCAGCTGCTAAAGCGTAGCGATATCGATGCTGTAATCATCGCGTCGGAGAACGCGAGGCACGCTGAGTTGGCTGTAGCAAGCGCGGAAGCTGGCAAGCACATCATAGTTGAGAAGCCGCTGGCAACCACGCTGGAAGATGCCGAGAGGATGATCAAGGCGGCTGAGAAGGCTGGGGTGAAGCTGCAGCAGGCTTTCGTGATGAGGTACCACGATGCAACCGTAGCTGTGAAGAGGATGCTCGACGAGGGCGCTATCGGTAGGATACTGGCCATAACGACGACGAACCACGGGAAGTTCCCCGGCCTTTGGTTCGATGATCCTAAACTGGCTGGCGGAGGAGCAGTGATGGATCACACGGTCCATACGGCGGACCTGATGCGCTGGTACACGAGAGATGAAGTGGACGAAGTCTTCGCAGTGATCGGTAAGAACATCAGGCCGCAGTTAAGGTCGGAGGACTGCGCCTTAATCTCGCTCAAGTTCAGGAGCGGAGTTCTAGGGAGCATTGATTGCAGCTGGTCTAGGCACGAGGGTTGGCCGATCTGGGGCGACGTGTACCTGGCAATCTACGGCACAGAAGGCTTCATCGTCGTGGATGCCTTCAGGCCCTGCATAAACCTCGTGATTGACGGGAAACCGCTCGTCTGGCACTACTTCGGCCCCGATGCTGACTACAACATGATCAAGGACTTCGTTCGCGCGGTGCTGGAGGATCGACCTGTGAGAGCGTCCGGGTACGATGGCTACAAAGCCCTCGAGGTGGCGTTAGCCGCCTACGAGTCCCACCGCAGGGGCGCACCAGTCAAACTCCCCCTCCGCTAAAAACTCTGAATGAATTTTTCTAATTTCAAATTTTTCCTGCTTTTCACCAGTGATCGATAATCCATATATGGAATGGTTTAGGTTTAAAAATAGCTTTTAATGCTTCTCGAATCCTCCTAAGCGGTACCGAACTGCTGACTCGAGAGCTTAGGAGAACTTCGCTGAGGGAAGCGAAGCCGAAGAGCATGCGGTTGAACATCGTCGGATCGAGCTCCATTTCCGCTTCAGCACCCCCCTCGACAAGCTCAAGCCCCTCGTGACCGACCTTCACCGTAGCTTGCTGGCTCCTGTAGAGGAGCTTCAGCGTAAGAGGTTCGTCGATCCACCCAACCACCTTCACTGTTGAGAGTAGCGCGCGTAGGTTCAGAACCTCGGTCATGAAAACACCTCCACCACCACTCCGCTGAAAGTTCCGGAAGATCTTCGCGTAGCTCCCTACCATAGGTATAGAGGCTCTCACAACCCGGGCGCCCAGTTCTGAAGCTCTTTCAATAGCTGCGGTGTAGAGGGCCTGAAGAGCGTCAAATCTGCCTGGAGCGCTCATAATCTCAAGGATAGTGAGTGTCTCTTCCTCCCACGGCGCCTTAAACGTGGCAACATGACCCAGTACCTCGCCCCCTTCCCTTGCCACGAGGAAGTTACCCCGGCTCCTCTCAACGTAGAAGAAGCCGTGGTAGGCTGTGCGCTTGACGAGCTTTTCCACCCACTCTTGACGCGTCCTCGTGGGCCAACCGGTGTGGCGATCGCCTCTCTCCTCGTACAGTCTAGCAAGCTTCTCCACATCCCTCTCCTCCCCCTCGCATACTTCAATCCACGGCACGCGTCTCGCAGCCGTCTTCGCGTCGCTGAGGGGTGCGACCGCGTATGTATCCACACAGACGTCCACATAGCCGAGCCGCCTGTAGATCCTCTGAGGCCCGCTAGCGAAGCCGGTGAAGAGGGCGGTCAGCGGAAAGCCTTTAGCCGCATAGTCCTTCATCGCCTTCTCGAGGAGCCTCGTCGCATACCCACGCCCTCTACGGCTCGGGTGCGTAGCGACATTAGCAATCCCTGCCGTGCTCTGCGGGCCAGCAGCTGTTCGCAAGCGTTTCTCCACCACCTGGATATGCGAAACCAGCGATCCCTCCTCTTCAAGTAAGTAGGCCCCCTCCGGCCTGAACCCTTCGTTAAGCTTCGCCAGCTCCAACCACTTGCTCCCGTCAATGCCGTAGTTTCTGTAGGTATCGAAGCATTCCCGCAAGAGGGCGGCTATGGAGTCCTCGTCACCCGGCCTATACGTTCTTACAGACTCACCCACTTGGTGATGTCTCCGCACAGGTAAAAAATGCTAACGGAACCGTTACTTCCTGCCGGAGGCGACGAAAACACTGGCGCCCAGTAGGCCGACGCCCGTTGCCGCGAACATTACTACGATGAGAGACCTTACAAGGCCTTGCACACGTGCCGGAAGAGCTCCCACGAAGAAGTCTGCTACCCCCTCTGACACGGCGACGCTAACGGCGACCACCAGCGCGGGTATGCTCGCCAGAAGCAGAGCGAGCACCAGCTCTCTCTTAGGTGTTACACCCTCAGTGCATTCTTTCCTGACATCAGGAGGGGTTAAGTGGGGGAGGGCTATCACAAGCCCGCGGAGAATGGGTGGGACGGCTAGCAGCTGGAAGGGGATCATCGTAGAAAACCACCAGGTAGTCAATCCTACAGATAGCCCGGGGATCATCTGCACGGGTAGAGCACCTATAGCAGCTTTATACGAGGTGTACAGCACCGCACAGAGCGCGTTACCGAGTAGGAGACAGAGTAGCGAAGCGGTGATAAACCTGGGCCAGCGGAATCTCCCCTCTAGGAGCTTGCCCAGAAGGAAGAAGGCAGCAAAATTGGAAGGTACAGCAGCGATCAAGCTCGGGAGGTACAGCGTTCCATGCTTTATGGAGTCGGCAACCAGGGTGCCTAAAGCTGCACCTACGCCGCCAACCCAAGGGCCAAAGAGCACGGCGAAAACGGATGGTATTACGATCGCAGGCCTGAACTGCCCCATCCCCCACGGGCTCTGTATGTACGCTGTAGCATAGGCTCCGCAAGCGTAGAGAGCTGCGTTCAAGCTAACTAAGGCTGTTGTAAAGGCCACCCCTCGTTTTACCACGCGAGCATGGTTATCGACGTCGCAAATATGTATTGTTATAATGATTTAAACATTTAAAACATGAGAGTGACGCCCGGAAGGGAAGAAAGATTGATTAATGGTCTCCTGATGTTTCTCGTGGCTGTGAAGAAAAAGCGCCTTCTGACTCTTGATGAGCGGAAGTACCACTGAGCCGCGCTACCTGCTTAGGATCCTTCTCAGAGCAGCTAGGTTGTCTTTCGCCGCTCGAATGCCATCCTCGGGGTACTTGGGCTTCTCCAGGTCTGGGTAGAATTCGGGTGGGCATTCGACGTTGAGGTAGCCGTCGTAACCCCCAACTTCCTTCAGCAGTTTTATCACCTTCGGCCAGTCAATGCTGCCCATACCCACGTGGCGGAAGCCCCTTATGTTGCCCACGTTTACGTCAAAGTCCTTCACGTGGACCATGGCTATCCTCCCCCTCAGCAGTTTGATCCAGTGCTCGTGGTAGCCGAAGGCAACGAGGTTCCCAACGTCTAGGTAGGCCTTCACGTAGTCAGAGTCGATCTCGTCCAAGAACCTTCTGAACTCGAGTGGGCTGTAGAGGAAGCGGTTCCATACGTTCTCCACCCCGCATGTGACTCCCAGCTCTTCCGCGATCTTTGCGGCCTCCCTGAGCGAGAGCTTAGCGTAATCGTAAGTCACTTCGTAGGGCACCTCGGGTCTAGCGACTGCCGGTACGACGAGGAGAACCTTAGCATCCAGATCCCTCGCGAGCTCCAGGCCGAGCCTGACGAACTCGAGAGCCGCCTTACGCTCGGCCTCGCTTGGAGAGCCTAGGTTGTACTTCCAAAAGACCCCAGTTGCAACGCTGGGTATCTCGAGACCCACCTCCCTAATCTTTCTCCTCTCCTCCTTTGAGATGTCCCGAGGGTGTAGAAGGCTGTCATCGTATACCACTTCAGCCCCATCGTAGCCAATCTCCTTCGCCGTCCTCACAGCTTCAGCCAGATCTGGTCTCTGGGCGTAACCGAAGCCGATCAACGTCCAGAGGTTTAAACCAACCTTCACGTGTTATTGCGCGAGGCTGCCGTATAAGTGGATTGCCCCACCTTCAGGCTCCAAAATGCTACAGCTGCTGCGGCAACCAACCCGGATAGGAGTGAGATCAGAGCGTAACTGCTCGTCGTCTGAGCCGTCACTCCATTTCCCTCCCGTACAACTTCGACCAGCTCAATCCCCATCAGCTCGATGGACCCTCCAGACATCATCGCTATCGCGATAAGGATCTGAAAAACGAGAAAAGAGCACAGCAGGGCGTAACCGAGGGTCGCAGAAGCGTTGAGGAACGCCCACGAGAGGCGAGAAGGTTCTCCCCCCACGATTTCGATGGCCTCGCCCACATCCCTCACCCTCGCGTGACGACCAGTACCCGCAGCAATGATCGCTAGGGTTAGGTCGCCGGCAGAACCCACCGTGTTCACTAGGCTTAGCCAGATTAAAAGCCCCCTAATCCATTCGAATGGCTGGGCGAGCAGCAAAACTACCCAGGAGAAAAGCAGGGGGGTGAGAGCCACCACTAGCCACTTCGCGAGCGGTAGTTCACTGCGGATGCTAACGTAAAGCCCTAGGGGTAGCGCACCCCTCCTCCACACTCCAATCGAGATTCCGCGAGCCCCTAAGAGGAGAGCGGCGACTGCGTGCAATAGCTCGTGCAGTACAACGGAGGCTAATATAGCTGCGAGAAACGTTGCCCAATCGGCTTGTAGCGAGCCGAAGAGGTGGCTGACGAACGAAGCCCAAGCAACAAAGAGGAGGAAGCCAAGCCCGAACACCCTGCCCAGGACCCGTGAAACGTTCAGGTGCACGCTAAGCACCCAACTTGACGATGGATCTCAGAGCCCCCCTAGCAGCCCTGAGTTCGAGCCTCTGCCGAGCCTCAACGTTTGCCTCCATGAACTCGCCTGTGGCTAGATTATCGATCACGAGCAGTGCTGCTCCAGTCCTCAACCCGCGTAACCTGGCAACTGTGAATATGGTCGCGCACTCCATCTCCACAGCGATCGCGCCGAGAGCTCTCCAAGGCTCGAGGTTCGCCTCTTCTGCATGGAAGGCGTCGCTCGAAGCCACAACACCCCTGTGCACGTTGAAGCCCTCCTCCCGGAGCTCTTTCTCGAGCTCTAAAACCACCTCCGGGTCCGCAACCGCCGGGTAGCAGACGTTGGGAGCGTACATGCCGGGAGTGCCGCCTGGCTGGTAGAGCGCTCCCAGCGCTACAACGGCGTCGCCAACCCTCACCTTATCGGTTAGGCCGCCGCAGGTGCCGAGCCTCACGATCAGCCTAGCCCCCAACATTTTGAGCTCCTCAACGGCGATCGCGGCTGAAGGGCCACCGATCCCGTGCGTTGCCACAGTCACGCGAACCCCTTCAAAGAAGCCCGTGTACGTGTTGTAACCCCGGTGAAGGTTCACAGCCTTCGCGTCAACCAGCAGCTCCCGGGCAATCAGCTCAGCCCGACCCGGATCCCCAACAGCTAGAACCCTTTCAGCCACATCCCCCGGTTTCGCCAGAATGTGGTAAGGCCTAGTCGCCAAAACGTGTTTTGAGGGTTTAAGCATGGATCTCCTCCCCTATTCACGATTATAGCCACGATTATAGCCTTTACTCCAAACTTTACTCCAAAGGGATCACGCGTGCGCAGGCTTGCACGCTTGCAAACGCGACACTATTCAGAAACTGTACAAAAAATGCCTCCAACACGCAACATAGGGTGGAGCACTGGACTGGGGCACCGGGGGCCGGCTGACACGAGAAGGTTTCCCGGTTAGGGTCTTGCTTCAACGAAGAGGCCGAGAGGCGCTCTCAAAGTGCAACCGCTGGCAAACCTGTAGTAGAGAAGACTCTCCCTAACGTAAACTTCAACAGACGAATCCGTGCCACAAACCATCCCGCCTTGGTTTGTGATACCTGCTACGGCTCCTCCTACAATGGGTACGCCGAGGCCTCCGACGAAGCTGCAGAAGGCATCGATTGCGGATTCGGCCAGCGGTATCGACAACCTCGGGAGTACAGCATCGGCCACCACCGATATGAACGCGCCGACAGGCACCTGGAGAATCGTAGCATCACAGGGTACAAGAACTGGGTAGAGAGTACTAGTGCTAAGAACCAGGTTCTCGTCAACGTCGAGCCTTCCATCATCCAGCGGCGGGAAGCTCGTCAAAACCCTCCTCCACCGAGTCCCCCCGTAGAACCAGTCCATGATACTGTCGTGCAACAACCCGAACTCGCGACCACCCTGAACAACGCCCCCAACCGTAAGAACATCTGTAATCCGAACAGTCCTCCCAACCGTAAGAACATCTGCAACAATGGCTTCAACCCGATCTTCAACCTTCTGGCAAACCCTCCCACCACCAGGAGTCAAACTACAATAGAACAATTCACCAAAACTTATAGAAAACCTACCCCAAACGAAGATCCAAGACGCCCGTGGCGGGCATACGCTAGCTCCGTCACTGAAGGGGACGTAAGCATGGCTACCCAGGGTTGAGCCTGCAACGTTGAAGTCCACGGGTGGGAGAAGCCCATCGCTGATCCTATTGAAGATTTGGCCCGAAGCCCAGACTAAGCGGAAATTGCTGTTAAAGCTTAACGCGAAGCCGATCACGGCAACGAGCTGTGGTGCTTGGCTGGATGGGTTGTTGAGGATGAGGATGGGTATCTTGATGTAGGTTACGCCGCTGGCGTTTCGGAAGTAGCTGGCCGGTAGAGTGGAGGTTAGGTTTTCCACTCTTACAACCGCTCTAACGTGGTACTCGTACCAGCTAGTGTAAAGGGGTTCAACACCGGCAGAACCATCAGCCTGCTGAGGGTCGATTCTCTCCGCTAGCTCCGGTTGCAGGTGGAGGGTTTCGCGGTTTACGAGTGGCACTGGCTCACCCCTCCACAAGTGTAGGATGTACCTGTACGCCTTCGGCTTGAGTAGTTCGCTCGGCTTGTACTCGATTGTTGCGGTACCGTGGTAGAGGAGTTGGCCGTTGGACGCGTTGCCAACGTAGGCTCGAACAATCAAAGCCGTCGTGAGGGTTTCCGGGTCTCCACCCCTACTCTCCACCAGGTTGACCCAGCCTTCCGCAATCCTCTGCAGCTGCTGGTGGCTGATGTATGCAGCACCCCTACCCCTGTAGCAGGAGTAGAGCAGCTTTACCGTGTCACCGCCCATCGATGCTGGCGCAACCGCGTCGATGAATAAGCACCAAACCACACCCCTGTGAGCCAGCAAACCGGTTTCATCGGTGTGCGAGTACAAGCGGAGCTCAATGTAGAAGCCCGGTGATGCTTTAAGCGCGAGTAGCGCGAGAGCGGTAGCAGCTACAGACGCTAAAACGAGAGTAAGCGGAAGCAGATCAGGCTTACCGAGCTTCCACACATCCGAAAGTAAAACACAAAAAGCTTTATTACTTGTGTAAACCTGAACCTTTCAAGGCACTCCAAGGATCGACAAGCTGCGAGCTTTCAGCACTAGTTCCCCACCTCTACTGTTGAGTGGGAGTTGTCGACCCCTCCCATTCTAGTAGCTGCCCCCTCCGGACTTAAAGCTTCTCATCCGAGCATCTAGCCGCAGCAGGCTCAGCAAAAGCCCTCCGTTACGAGTCTGCTCAAGGCTGGTTGAGGTTGCGGATTCGAGTTAAAGGTCTAGAGCCGTTGATAGACGATTGTTCCCTTTGTTTCCTCGCTTGTCGTGTAGTGGAGGTGGGATGCCGCAACTCAGGTGGCTTCAACTGTCTTCCAGCGCTGCCGGTAGAGCGCTGGTGAGGTTAGATTGGCCCGCTTGGTATTTGTCTCGGCCTCTTCAGTGGCGGCATGCTGATCGTTGTGAGGGAGGGGAGGCTATTGGAGGTGTGGGTGGCGCGTGAGAGCTTTGACGGCTTGAGCAGTGCCCGTGACGAAAGGGTATTAAGCTTCCCGGCTTACTGCAACACAATGAAGGAAGTAAAAAGGTTTTACCTGCTCCTCCACCCGAGGCCGGCTTACCTGATTGGCAGCGGTCGCTTGGGCGAGCGAGTGAACTTCATGGCTGCGTCATGGGTTACGCCGATCGCCGAGGAGCCCCCCCTTGTGGGAGTCGCGATAGGTGCGGACAGCTACACGCGCGAGCTGATCGATGCGTATGGCGAGTTCACCATCAACGTGCTGCCTATGGATAAGGTCGACCTCATCTACTACGCTGGCAGCAGGAGCGGACGCGAAGAGGACAAGACGAAGCAGATCAAGGCTGTGAGGGGTGAGAAAGTGCAAGCCCCTGTTGCGGAAGGGGCGGTGGGGGTTGTCGAGTGCAGGATCTACACTAGAGTTCAAGCGGAGGACGTCGTCTTCTACGTTGGCGAGGTTCTCTCCGCCAGGGCGGACGAGAGCGTTTTCGACGAGAGGAAGGGCTGGGACGCCTCGCGGGTGGACTTACCTCTCCACAACTGGGGGCGCGGCTTCTACGGGCTAGGGCGCTTCAGAATGGCCAAAGCCTAGTGGTACTCGGTAATCACTGCCGCCAGCTTCACTTCTCCCGTTTTTTCGATGCGGTACGCGAGGCGGAGGACGGCGGCCCGATGGTCAAGCCTGCAGAAGACCGAGTAGATGTGAAACCCCTCAATGAATCCATCGTACCGCACCACACCGGGAACTCCCGTATCCCGCAGGGATCTGCCTATCCTTTTCGGGATCTCTGATAGCCACGTGCCGCCAGATAAGGCTGCAGACTCGTAAGGGGCCTTCAAGTTAGTGCGGGCACGTATGGCATCGATGAGTCCTTTCAGATTGCTGCGCACGCGACATCTACTTCCTGTGACTATTGTACCGCTCGCGTATTTTACTCCTCTTCCTCGTACTCTTCCTCCTCCTCTTCCCACTCAAACTGGTAGTAGCTCTCCCCACTTTCCTCCTCTTCGGGGTGCTTCCGCAAATGCTCTTCCAGAGCAGCTTTGCTTTCCAGCTTCTTGCCGCACTTCGGGCACATGAGATAGTAGGGCCCGGTCGGCTTATGCCATGCATCAAAGTGCGCTTCGAAGTCCTCCCTGCTGTAGAACAGGGCTCCGCACTCGGGGCACTTCAGTGGGCTTGCCACAGGAGAATGAATCTCCTGCGATTATCTGCTTAACGTTTTACTCGAGGGATAGGTCGATGGTTGCCTCGAGGACATCCATCGAGTAGTCGCAGATTCTCCTCAAGCTGTCCGCGATCAGCCTGATGACCATGTGCCTCCTCGCATCGCAGGGCTCCTCGAGAATCCTCTCGATGAACCCCTGTTCGGCTGCCGCCAGTCGGGGTGGGTACTCGTCTAGCAAGCTTAGGGCCTTCTCCCTCTCCCTATTGAGGAAGCAACGTATCGAGTTTTGGAAGATTTCCTTCGCGAGCTTTGTCATCGACTCGAGCTCCCTCTCTAAGCCGCTGATCGAAACGCCCGCTGTTACCAGCGACTTCGCGTTCCTAGCGATCTTCTCCGCGTGATCCGCGCAGCGCTCCACGCTCTTCCCGACCACCGCGTACTCGATTATCTCCTCGAGACTCTTCAAGCCGATCTCCTCGATCCCCACGAAGCCTCTGACGCCCGCGTTCAACTGGCGGAGCAGGTAGAGGTACAGCTTATCGATGAAATCGTCCCTTGATATGACGTCCTCAAGGAGGGTTATGTTTCGAGCGAAGAGGCCCTCCATGGAATCGTCGATCATCCCGGCCCCTACCTGCCCCATCCTCTGGATGACGAGGTTGACGGGGAGCTCCTCAACGTTGACCAGCACTTGCAGTACGATGCTGTGCTCCCCATCCTCCAGCAGCTCCACTCCGATCATCTTGTTTGAAATGACCCTCTTTATGACGTCCTTGAACCTCTTCCCATCGGGGGGTAGCTCGACTCTGATCACCTTGTAGCCGACCAGGTAGCGAGACATTATCTCGCGGATAATCGTCCCTTCGCTCTCCCCGTCTCGGATTACCATTTTGCACTCCGGCCTCTTTCCCTCCTGAAGGGGTGGCGGCACTAAGCGGAGCGAGCCGTCGGGCTCAAGAACAATGGTGACCGGCGACCCCCTACCTATGCCAACGCGTTTCGCCCAGTTCTTGGGGAGCGAAACGACGTACGTCGACCTGCCTATCAGCTGAACCCTCCTAGTTACCTCTCGCGTTTCCATACTAACCACTACAAAGCTAATTACGCTCTCTATACTTTAGACGCTTCTTTTAAAGCTTTTGGGCTCGCAATCCGCCCTCAGGGCGTCAAACCCGACGAGGAGGGTTCCACAGCCCCCGCAGCTGGAGTTGAACAGCGAGAGCAGGAACGCGTGGGTCGGCGGCGAGGGCGAAGCTGCGACGCACGACTCTGCGATCTCGTCCAGCTCTGGTAGCTTGAGTGGTAGGAGAAGCACTGTGTGCTCCCCCCTAGCTTCCGCGAGCGAGGCTCGGTCGATTAAAACCCCCCTTTCATCGATCACGCCGACTTTCCGCTCACCTACCTTGAGTACGGCGTAGGGGCCTGCAGGCCACTGGAAGTCGGGTCGCGTTAGAGCCGCAAAAACGTGCCTCTTGCCGAGGCACTCAAGGACGCCGACGTTGACCGGCCTACCCCAGTGCGACCTACTCGCGGAGTACTTCTGCTCAATCTTAGCTACCTCGTCGATCTCTTGCTGGCTGAGCTTCCGCACCCTGAGCACACCCCTTTTGACTAGAACGGCCAGGACGACGTCCTCCAGCGTCATAGCCTTACGGGCTGCCCCCTCTTGCCTGACTCGATGATCGCCTCGAGTATCTTAACGTTATCCACGCCGTCCTCGACCGTGATGGCGGGCTCCGAGCGGCCGAGAACACAGGAGATGAAGTGGCGATCGGCCTCTACGAGGAAGCCGCTTGCAACGCCGTGAGACTTCCTCAGCTTGGCGAGGTGAGGGTACGTGTAGCTGGTGCTTGCCACGCTGATCGACTCCCTCTCGGTATCAACGTGGACTGCCCCCCTCGTGCAGACGAGCTCCAGCTTGAAGTCGAAAATCGAGGGGGAGCTTTCGGGGAGCACCCAGCTGCTCTCAAGCACGGCGAAACCTTCGTCGAACTTCAGGATAGCAGCGAAGGCATCGGGTGTCCCCAGATCGCTGAGCAGCTTGGTCACCGACGTTGCGTACACTTCCCTCACGGGCTGGTTGAAGTACCAGCGCGCTAAATCGACTGTGTGGCTCATGAGGAAGAAGGCGACGCTGGTCTTCGAAGCCCAGCTCAACATCCTCCTCGGCACGTACAGAGTGTCGCTCAGCCTGATGTACGCGTGAATTGGGGACCCGAGCTCGCCCCGTTGCAGCAGCTCCTTCACGTATACGAACGGGGGGTTGAACCGGTTCTCGAAGTTCACCAGCAGAAGTACACCCCTCCTTCTAGCTTCGTCAGCCATCGCTTGTGCCTCAGCGAGGCTCGTAGCCATCGGCTTCTCCACCAGCACGTGCTTACCTGCTCTCAGAGCCGCCATCACAGGTTCAAAATGGAGGTGGTCAGGCGTTGCTACAACTACCGCATCCACCCCGGATCTTTCGCATAACTCCTCTGCACTGCCGTAGAACTCGGGCACGCCTTGCTCGGAGGCTACAAGCTTGGCCTTCTGTCTATCAACGTCCGCCACTGCTACGATTTCCGCTTCTGGTACATGCCTTAACGCTTCGAGGTGCAGTAGCCCCTGGTTCCCCAACCCTACAACGCCAACTCGAACCTTCCCCATGCGCTCCAAGGCCTCGATGCGGAGGTGCTTATCTAGCTTTGCTTTTCCAGCAATATTCCATGCAAAGGAAAATACTCGTTGAGCAAGCTCTATAGCGATCTCTCAAGTGCTATAAATCCGCTTACGTGAGCTGGCTTGACTTTTATACCGGCGTTTAACGGCTGACTCGTGAAGTATCGGGAGCTTAGGGAAAAGGTGATTGAAGCCTTCAGGTTCATGGAAAGTGCGGGGTTGAACTGGGGCTATAGCGGCAACATCAGCGTTCGCTTGCCCGAAGAAGGGCTCTACTTAA